>WHSM01000616.1 GCA_009380105.1 Micromonosporaceae bacterium | reverse complement strand
GTCGTCCCTGGCCAGGTCGTGGAGATCACCGCGAACGGAATCCGCACGCACACCGTGCCGGCTGGCCTGCCGCAGCCGCCGACCTCGGCGCCGCTCGCGATCCAGGAGGCCGTCCGCCACGGCCGGATCGGGGTGCGCCTCGCCGGGGGCCGGGCCGACAACGATCTGCTGGCGGCGGTCCTGGCCAACCCCGGTGTTCGCCGGCCGGTGCCCGCGTACGGCGCCGCAGACGCAGCGGTGCCCCACGAGGCGACAGCGAGCGTGCGGCGTGCGACGGTGCCGTGCGACGGCGCGGCGCTCCTCGCCGACCTGCCGAGCTTCCTGACCGATGTCGGCGAGCCGGTGCCGGACCTCAACGGCTATCTGCTCTGGGCGACGGCGCGCGCCAGCACCGGCGACACCGACGTGCTGCTCGACCCGGCGACATCCGCCGAGGGCTACCTCGGCAGGGTCGCCGACCGGATCGCGGCCCGGTTCGGCGTCGCGGTGCGGTTTCCGCTCACCGGGGCGGACGCGGCAGGGAGTCAGTCGCCGTCCGACGAGCGGCTCAGCGCGCTGCTGCTCACGATCAAGGATCGGGTGTACGGCGCCTTCCTGACCGACGCGTTCGCATCCCGCCCCTGGGTGGACGCTGGAGCGGCGTTGGCACGGTTCGAGAGGTTCGTTGCCAGCTGGGGTCGGGGTGACGCGGGCTGGTTCTGGCGGCTGTACCTCACAGAGCAGTGGCTGCGGCTGCTCGACTCCCGGCGAGCCGGCGAGCCGGCGGAACGGGTGCCGTTCAGCGCGCATCCCGGCAAGGAGTTGGAGATCAAGGCCGGCGGCCGCGGCTGGGTGCGCTTTCCGGTGCGCACCCAGCGGTTCACGGCCGGCGACGATGTCTGCGTCCATGTGGCCAGGCACGTCACTGAGCTGGTCGCCGAGGCGCGCGCTGACGCCCGGTACCGGCAGGTCTTCGCCAAGCCGTGGTACGTCGTGGTCGCCGAGAAGGTGGTGGCGGTGGCGCAGGGGCGCTCGCACCTGCTCTGGGAGATCCGTCCCGGATGGCGAGCGCGGACGCTGGCGCGGATGGCGAGCGGGCAGCCGTACGGGCCGGGCTGCCGCAGCGCCTGGACGATGGAGCTGGCGATCCGCGAGGCCGGGCCCTGGCGAATGCTGCTGGCGGTGCTCGCCTCGCTGGTCGGCCGGCCGTTCGGCAAGGAAGGCTGGTTCGACGCCGTGGCGGGTCAGCGGGTCGCCGCGATCGACGGCCCGACGGAGCACTCGATGTACCCGGCGAACCTCGCCGCCACGCTCGGCGCAAAGGCTCCCGGCGCGGTGGCCGACCAGCTGGTGGAGGCGCTGCGCCGGGCGCTTCCGGAGGACGTGGCCGAGCACCTCGGCGGCTGCGTCGTGATGGACGCCCGCGACTCCCGGCAGCGGGTGCGCGGACTGCGCGCGGACCGGTCCGCGGAGTTCTTCTGCGAGGCGTTCGCGGACAACCCGCTCGGCCAGGGCGGGGAGCAGACTCCGATCGCCGTGATGGTGAGCGCCTCGACCGTACGCCGGCCGAAGCGCTCCAAGGAGCGGGCGAAGCCGAACCGGGAGCCGGCCCGCAGCCGGTGAGCGTCCGG
>WHSM01000363.1 GCA_009380105.1 Micromonosporaceae bacterium | reverse complement strand
CTTGAGCATGGGCGTGCCTTCCCGGACCAGCGCGCCAACGCCGGTCCTGATCAGAACCTCTTGACTTCAGATCATCCTCGGGAAGGTGCGCCCCTTCACCTCACCTCACCGAGGGCCATCCACAGGTTCTGATCATTGCTCACGCACTCGCCACGTGGCACATGGGGCGGGTGATCCACGCGTACCGACATCACCGGTTCCACGGCAGGGTCCTTCAGCAGGAGATCGTGGCGGGATGGGTCGGTGTCACCCAAGCCCAGTTGAGCCGTCTGGAGAGCGGGCCACCGATCACGGACCTGTCCAAACTGATCCATTGGGCGCGGACGCTCGGCATCCCGTCCCATCTACTGTGGTTCAAGCTGCCCGACCAGCGGACGGCCCCGCTGGCCACCGCGAAGGAGGGCCAACAAGATCACACGGTCACGTGCGTGAGGCCCGACGAGCCGCCGGAGTCGGAGGACATGAACCGTCGCGAGTTGCTGCGCCTGATAAGCACGGCGGGCACGCTGATGGCAGCCTCGCAGATCGACGACCAAGTTGACTGGGACCGCCTGGACTACGTCAGAGATCAGGCAGGTCGACTGGATTCCACGACGGTTGACGAGTACGCGACGCTGAACAGCCACCTATGGCGTGTCTTCGTCCTGTCGAAATCCAAGAGCGCAGCCCTGCCGTTGGTGCGAGACCAACTGGAAGCGCTGACCAACGCTCTGCGGCACCCACACGGGCCGACGATGCAGCAACGGCTGTGTGCGCTCGCTGGCGATCTGTTCCAACTCACCGGTGAGATCTACTTCGACCGCGACGAGTACACGAGCGCGGCGCACTGCTACACCCTTGCGGCCACCGCATGCAAAGAAGCCAACGAGTTCGACCTCTGGGCCTGTGCGATGACCCGCCATGCCTTTCTAGGGGTGTACGAAAGACAATTCGGCGCGGCGGCTCCCATGCTGCAACTGGCGGCTGTTCTCGCCAGGCGTGGAGACAGTCACCTCTCCACAAGGCACTGGGTGGCCGCCGTCCGGGCCCAGACCTTCGCCGGTCTCGGCGACCTCGACTCCTGTCAGGCTGCGCTCGACACCGCGGAACAAGTGACACACATCAAGGGCCAGCCCCACAACGGCGGCTGGCTGCGATTCGACGGATCTCGTCTCGCCGAGGAACGAGGCGCCTGTTACGCCCAACTCGGTCAGCCCGACCGCGCCGAGACTGCGCTGACCGAGGCGCTCAGCCTCAACCTCTCGGCCCGCCGACGCGGCGGCGTGCTCACCGACCTCGCCACGCTCGGCGCACAACGGAACGACCCCGAGCAGATCGCAACGCACGCCAACCCGGCGCTCGAGATAGCGAAGCAGACAGGATCCGGCTTCATCGCCCGCAAACTCCACAGACTTCACATCCGGCTCACGCCGTTGCTCACCGACCAACGGGTCCGCCGCATCGACAGGCAGATCGCGGCACTGACCAGCCGCACCCTCACCCAATGAGAAGGAGAGCTACCGTTGCAGGCTGAACGAGGACGAGTCTTCCGCGAAGCGTGGATCGCCGGTGTCAACAAGCACTACCCCGGCGAACCCAAACCTGGCTACGTCACGCCGTGGGAAGACACACGCGACTGGGAGCGAGCCAGTGCTACCGCCGTCTACGACCAGGTGCGCGCCTTCATCGACCTGACCAGCGGCAACACCGCCAAGCTCACCCGCGCTCAGAAAGGCCGCTTCGTCGCGCTCTGCTGGATCGGCCAGATCCACAAGCACTTCCCCGACCCCAAGCCCTCCTACGTCGCCGACTGGGATGATCTGCCTCAGTGGCAGCAGGAGACAGACTCTGACATCTTCGAACTCATCGAGCAGCAGGCAAACTCGAACTCGTGACGACTGGCGGGCGGCGCGCCGGCTGCCTGACTTCGGACAGAAGTAGATCTTGAAGCCCTGGCGGTCCGTACGGCCAACAGGGCTTCAAGATCTACAAGAATGCGCGGCGCGACGCCTAGGACATTGAGGAGACCAGGTCGCCCAGGCGGTCCAGGGTCTCCTGCATTCCTGGCTCCATCCCGGAGGCGATGTGGCCGTCGCGGTCCGCCTGTGACTGGTAGAGCAGTGTGTTGGTGTAGGTGGTCTTGCCGTCGCGCTCATCGAGAGTGAGGGTCGCCACGTACCCGTGATCCGGCATCTCCTCCCAGCACTCGGTGGTGACCAGCCGCTCGGGCGGCGAGATCTCGCGGTAGACGCCGGAGAACACGACCTCCAGGCCGTCAGGCATGCGCTGCCCCCACCGCCACTTGCCGCCGACCCGCAGGTCGATCTCGCAGATGTGCGTCTCGTGCGCGCGCAGGCCGTACCAGCGCTTGACGTGCTCTGGCTTGGTCATCGCCTCCCAGACCAGGTGGCGCGGGGCGTTGAAGACGCGGGTGATGACGAGCTCCCGGTCCGACGGCATGGTCAGTGTCGCCTTGGAGCTGTTTGCGGACTTACTCGTTGCGGCCATCTCTCTTCTCCTGTTCTTGGAGCTCGACCAGGTACTCGTCGAGCTGCTCGAGGCTCTCTTCCCAGAACTGGCGGTAGCGCTCGACCCATTCGGAGGCCTCCTTGAGCGGCGCCCCCTGAATCCGGCACGGCCGCCACTGCGCCTTCCGGCCCCGGCTGATGAGGCCGGCCCGCTCCAGCACCTTCAGGTGTTTGGAGATCGCCGGGAGGCTCATCTGGAACGGCTCGGCCAACTCGTTGACGGTCGCCTCGCCGTCCGCCAGCCGGGTCAGGATGGCGCGACGGGTCGGGTCGGCGAGCGCTGCGAAGACGCTGCTGAGCTGATCGGATGCCATGAGCAATAAACCGCCTAGTTAATTAACTAAGAAGTTAAACATAGCGCTCACGCCGGAAATGTCAAGCCCTCGGCACCTCATGTAGGGGATTGCAAAGTTTGGGCCGTTGCCTGAAACTTCTTTTCTAACGAGCGCCCGCTCGCTCCCTGCCACCCCCAAGGGACGCCGCCATGAGCGCACACTGGGCACCCCCCACGCCGGCTCGTTCACGCCGCCGACTCGCTGCCGTCGCCGCGACCGTCCTCGCCGCGTCACTGACCACCGGACTCGGCCCCGCGCAGGCCAGCCAGCCCGACCCTCAGGTCGCGCACGCCGGCCAGGCCCACGCCCGGTCCGCGCAGGCCGCCACGCCGGTCGCCGCGCCCTGCCCGACCGACCCGGCGCGGCCGAAACGTCAGTTCCGGGCGATGTGGATCGCCTCGGTCGTCAACATCGACTGGCCGAGCCGCACGGGCCTCACGGTCGCGCAGCAGAAGTCGGAGTACCTCGCCTGGCTCGACCTGGCGCAGCAGCGCCGCATGAACGCCGTCGTGGTGCAGGTCCGCCCCACCGCCGACGCGTTCTGGCCGTCGTCGTACGAGCCGTGGTCGGAGTGGCTCACCGGGACTCAGGGCCAGCACCCGGGGTACGACCCGCTGGCGTTCCTGGTCGCCGAGGCGCACAAGCGCAACCTCGAGTTCCACGCGTGGTTCAACCCGTACCGGGTCGCGATGCACACCGACCGCACCCGGCTCGTGTCGAGCCACCCGGTCCGGCAGAACCCGGGCTGGGCCTTCGCGTACGGCGGGAAGCTCTACTACAACCCAGGCATCCCCGAGGTGCGGCGCTTCGTCGAGGACGCGATCCTCGACGCCGTCACGAAGTACGACGTTGACGGCGTCCACTTCGACGACTACTTCTACCCGTACCCGGTCTCGGGCCAGACGATCCCGGACCAGGAGACCTACCAGCGGTACGGCGCCGGGTTCTCCAACATTCACGACTGGCGCCGTAACAACGTCAACCTGCTCGTCCAGGAGATGGATCAGCGGATTCACGCGGCGAAGCCGCATGTCAGGTTCGGGATCAGCCCGTTCGGGATCTGGCGCAACAAGTCCACCGACCCGCTCGGCTCCGACACCAGCGGGCTGCAGTCCTACAGCGCGATCTACGCCGACAGTCGCAAGTGGGTCAAGCAGGGCTGGCTGGACTACATCAACCCGCAGATCTACTGGCACATCGGCCAGACCGCCGCCGACTACGCCAAGCTCGTCCCCTGGTGGTCCGACGTGGTCGCCGGCACAGACGTGCACTTCTACGTCGGGCAGGCGGCGTACAAGATCGGCAGTGGGGGGGTGTGGAACGACCCCGCCGAGATGACCCGGCACCTCACCCTCAACCGCAACCATCCGCAGGCCCGCGGCGACGTGTACTTCAGCGCCAAGGACGTGCGCGCCGACCGGCTGGGCGGGATCAGCCGGGTCGCGGCCGACCACTACTCGCGGCCCGCGATGGTCGGCGTGATGCCCCAGCTCGGCGGGGTCGCGCCGCCGGCGCCGAGCATCACCGGCGCTGCCCGCCAGACGGACGGGGTGCGGCTGACCTGGTCCGGCAGCGGCACGTACTACGCGGTCTACCGACTCGACGGTGACGGCGCCGCGGACCCGTGCGCCTTCGCCGACG
>WHSM01000485.1 GCA_009380105.1 Micromonosporaceae bacterium | reverse complement strand
GACACCGGCTGTGCGACACAACGGACAATCTCGAGTCGGGGCCGCTGGCTAGCTGGCTGGGGCTTCGCCGGCCTGTTCCTCGGCCTGCCGGCCGCTGTTGAGGTGCCGGATCATGGTGTTGACCACGGCGACCAGCGGGACCGAGATCAGCGCGCCGACGATACCCGCGACGTACGCCCCGGTGGCGATCGCGATGATCACCGCCAGCGGATGCACCGAGACCGCCCGGCCGAGCAGGAGTGGCTGCAGCAGGTGACCCTCGACCTGCTGGACCACGATCACCGCGCCGAGCATCAGCAACGCGGTGACCCAGCCGTGGGTCACGAGCGCCACCAACGCCGCCACCGCGCCGGAGATCGTGGCGCCGACGATCGGCACGAACGCCGCCAGGAACACCAGCGCGCCGATCGGGAACCACAGGTCGAGCCCGAGCAGGTACGCCGCGGAGCCGATGCCGACCGCGTCGATGAACGCCACCAGGACTGTCGCGCGCACGTACGACGTCAGGGTGCGCCAGGCGGCATCCCCGGCGCCGTACACGGACTGCCGGGTGTCACGAGGGAAGAGCCGCGTGACGAAGCTCCAGATGCCCCGGCCGTCCCGCATGAAGAAGAACAGCGCGAACAGCACCAGGAAGATGCCAGCGATCACGTGCCCGACCGCGACAGCCGCCTCGGTGGCCCCGGCGGTGAAGGTGGACTGGTTCTCCGCGAGCCACCGGTTGGCACGCTCGAACGCGCTGTCCATCTGGCGTTGCGAGAGGTCCAGCGGCCCCGTCTTCAGCCAGCTCTCGATCTGCTGGACACCGCGGCGGACGTTGTCGTACAGCGCGGGCATGCCGTCGATGAAGGCGTCCACCACGGCCGTGAGGATGCCGACGACGGCGCCGAGCCCGCCGATCAGCACGATCGCCGCGGCGAGCGACCGCGGCACGCCGACCTGACGCAGGCGGGCGGCCGCCGGCTCCAGCAACGCGGCCAGCAGCAGCGCGACGACGAGCGGGATCACGACGTAGCGGACGTGCGTAAGCAGCCAGAGCAGGGCAGCGAGCGCCACCGCGATCACCAGCAACCGCCACGACCACGCCGCCGCCACCCGCACTCCACGCGGCACGGTCAGGTCGTCGCGCCGGGACAGTGTCGCCGGCGGATGGTCGCCCGGCACGGCGGCCGTGACCTCGGGATCGAGGACAGCCACCCGCTCGGCCGGCCGCTCTTCGCCTACGCCGGACCGGGCGTCGCCGCCGTGCCCCGAGGAGGACGGGTAGGCGGTCGAGGCGCCTCCGAACGTCGCATCGTCATCCGCAGACCGTATGCGCGCCCGGAGCCCACGCCACGCCTGGCGGGCCCGGCGCGTGAAGCCGTCGATCTGGTTCACCTGGCCGTCTCCACTCGTGAAGTGCTCGACCCGCGCACGGCGCGGGATGCCACCGGGATCACCGTAGCCGGCGACAGCACGCTTCGACGGGCGAGTACCGTGTCCGCGTGACTGGCACGCACCACGACACCGAGCAGCCACCGCTCACGAAGCCTTCCGGCCCCGGCGCGGACCACGAGCACGGTCTGCCGATCCGGTTGCTGCACGACCGGGTTCTGGTGAGCATCGAGAGCGAAGGCGAGCGGCGTTCGGCCGCGGGGATCGTGATCCCGGCCACCGCTGCGGTGGGCAAGCGCCTGTCCTGGGCGGTCGCGGTGGCGGTGGGGCCGCTGGTGCGCACGGTGAAGAACGGCGACCGGGTGCTGTTCGACCCGGAGGACCGTTCCGAGGTGGAGCTGCACGGCCGCGACTACATCCTGCTACGGGAGCGCGACGTGCACGCGGTCGCCGCAGCGCGGGTCGAGCCCGACGCGACCGGCCTCTACCTGTAGGCGGTCACCTTCCGGACCACGGATCACTGCCGTGCGGGGACTGCGGAGGGCCGGAGCCGTAGCCGGGCGGTGAGCCGTAGCCAGGCGGCGGACCATAGCTGGGCGGCGGTGAGCCGTAGCCGGGTGGCTGGCCGGAACTGTAGCCGCCGTAGCCGGGTGGGTACGCGTAGGTCGGTGGGTAGCCGTAGCCAGGGATGCCGAAGAGCTGCATCCGCGGCATCGGCACCGGCATCACCATCGACCGCGGCGGATCGACGGCACGCTGCTCGCCGTCCGGGAACGTCACCAGGTAGCGCCGCCCGTCCCACCACGCCCGCGGTGTGGTCAGATCTCTGCCTTCGAAGCCGCTCCGGCACGCCGCCAACTGGTGCAGCAGTCGCTCTTCCTCCTGCTGATAGTCCCGCTGCGGCAGGCCGCGCAGCCGCCCGTCCCGCAGCATCGCCAGTTTCGATCCCGTGATCTGGTAGCCGCGCATCGCGCGGGCGCCGTCGGCGCCGGCGACCGTGGCGGCCCAGCGGCGGGCCCACAGCCGCCGTCGCAGTGTGGTCAGGGAGGCGATCTCCGGTGGGCTCAGCCAACCGGCGCGGGCGTACTCGGGGAGCACCCGCCGCGCCACCCGGCCAGGCTCACCGCGGGCCCACAAGCCGAGCACGACGAAGCAGAACAGCAGCGGCAGGGCGACCAGCAGGTAGCCGTACCCCAGCAGGCTCAGGTCTCTGCTCCGCTCCAGGAAGGTCGCCATCAGGTTCCAGGAGCCGTGCAGGAGCATCGCGGCCAGCAGCCCGCCGATCGGCAGCAGCCAGCGCAGCGCGGTGTGGCGGGAGCGGGCGGCGAAGCCGATGCCGACCGCGGTCATCGCGGTGAACAGCGGGTGGATGAATCCGGTGAGCCCGAGTCGCATGATGATCAGGCCGACGACTCCGCCGACCCCGGCCAGGGCGCCGCCGATCCGCTCCTGGGAGACGTACACGCCGCCGAGGTAGAGGACGTTCTCCGTCATGGCGAACCCGGTGGCCGACAGGCCGGCGTACATGATCGCGTCGGCGAGCCCGAGCACTTCCCGGCGCCGGAACCAGAACAGCAGGAACACCGCCAGCGCCTTGGTGATCTCCTCGATCACCGGAGCGACGAGGACCGCGACCAGGT
>WHSM01000369.1 GCA_009380105.1 Micromonosporaceae bacterium | reverse complement strand
TACCACGTACCAACCGAAAAGCAGCGCCGCCAACGCCAGGCCGACCAGGAAACCCGGCCCGATCAGCGCGACTCCGGCGCGCCCGCCGGCCGCCGCGACCAGCCCGACGGCCCGGCCGGTCGGCGCGATCCTTCCGGCGGACGCGACGGCCGAGATCGCGCCGGCTCGCACCCGGAGCCGTCCGGCGCCACCCGAGGCGCTCGCGGGCCGGAGGGGAGCCGGGCCCGAGGCGAGAGCCGGGGCCGCCCGGTCAGCGCGCCGCCGTACCGTCGCCGCAGTCGACCCCGGCCGATGGGAGCCGCCGAGCTGCGCCGCTGGTGGCGACGTCGCCGCCTGCGCGTGCTGCTCACCCTCGCCGCGCTGTGCGGCGTGGAGTCCGCCGGAGTCGCGCTGATCGGGCCGGGTTTCCTGGTCGGCCTGGCGTTGGCGGCGCTGCTTTTCGGTTGGTACGTGGTAGTGCTGCGCAACCACGCGCTGGCGCGTCGGCGTCAACGGATCCGCCGGCAGCGACTGGCCGCGGAACACACGGCCACGCTGGCGATCCAGAGACGCCGGCTGGCCGAGCGGCGACGCAGGATCGCCGAGGCCCGCGAGCACGCCCAGCGGTACGCCGAAGAGCGCGCCCAGGACCCGGGGCGCCCGCCCGAGCGTTCCCGCGACAGCGCCGGCCCTGGGGTGAGCGGGCTGCGTGGACAGTCGTACGAGGCGCGCGCCGTGAACCTCTGACCCACGGTTCGGCAATCGCAGGGCAGCCTGCTAACCTTAGCGACGGTCTTTGGGGCTGTGGCGCAGTCCGGTAGCGCACCTCGTTCGCAACGAGGGGGTCAGGGGTTCAAATCCCCTCAGCTCCACTCCTGAGACGGCCCTGACCAGCGGAAACGCCGGCAGGGCCGTTCTCGTCAGGTGGCTCGGTTGGCTCGATCCCCCGAAAACTCCCCGCTTTCGCGGTCGTTGCTGATTCCCGGGGCGCCGGAGGTGCAGACCAGCGGGGCATCGGGTCCCGAATCGTCATAGGGCCAGCGCGAGCACGGTGGGGTTCTCGACGACCCATGCCTGCTCGGCGGCGGACCCGACAGCGTCCTCCGGTGTGTGGATCTGGGCGAGGGTCCGTACGGCGTCGTCGGCGCGCCGGCCCGTTCCCACAGCGCCGGTCGTTCCTCGGCCGGACTCGAGACAATCACAAGCAGCGACTGCCAGGATACGGCTCAGCACCGAGAGCCTTTCCGTGCCAGAGCTCCGGTATGCCCGCGGAGATGCTAGTCAGGCTCGTTCTCGTTTCCCACGAGCGTGCGCTCGGCTACCTCGAGGCCCTCGCATTCACGGCGCCGCCGCGGTTCGCCGTCACCGAGCGCGGCGAGGATCTTGGTCATGTCCGGGGCGACGCGGGCCTTCTCGACGTAGTACGTGGTCGTGATGTCCTCGCTGTTGTGGCCGAGCTGGCTGGCGGCGGCCTTGGTGTTGGCCTCCCGGTCGAGGAGCGTCGCGACAGTCTTGCGGAACGTGTGTGGGGTGACCCATTCGAGCCCGGTGCCGCGTCGCGCTTCCCGCCATTGGCGTCGGATGTTGTGTGGCGGTAACCAGGTGCCGCGCCGGGACAGGAACACCCCAGCCTCGAGATCATCACCGGCTTTTGCTCGGCGGCGTTGCAGCATGGTCAGGGCGAACGCCGGTAGCAGCACAGTGCGGTACCCAGCGTCGCTTTTGGTCCACGGCTGCCGCACGGTGCCCATTCCCTTGATGTAGACGAGGGTTCCGGAGAAGGTGGCGGTCGCTGGTTGCGCGGTCAGGTCGAGGTCGATCCAGCGGAACGCTAGGACTTCGCCGATCCGGCCTCCGGTGGCCAGCAGCATTTCCACGATGTCGGCGAGGTCGTCGGTGTGGCGTGGTCCTGGCCGACCCGGTCTGCCGGTTTGCCATCTGCGGATGGCCGCGCGGACCTTGTGGAGATCGCCGATGTCGATCGCGCGTACACGGCGGCGTTTCTTCGGCAGCCGGCCGATGTCGCGTACAGGGTTGACGGCGAGGGCGTCGTGGCGCACCGCCATGCCGATCATCTGGTTGAGAACTGTCCGGGCGATTCTCGCCTTACTGGGATGGGTGGCTGCGATGGTCTTGAAGAACCGGTCGATGCGACTTACCCGCGCCTCGCGGATCCGCAAACCGCCGAGCGCCGGCAGAATCACGCTGTGAACGCTCTGCTCGTAGTCGTCGATCGTCTGTTGTGTGATCCGACCCTCTGTGGTGATCTCGTCCAGCCACAGGTCGGCGAGTTTGGTCAGTCTTGTGTCTGGGGTGACGTCGTCTCCGGTTGGAGCGGCACGGTCGCGAAGTGCCTCCAGTAGCGCGTGTTCTGCGGCCGCGGCTGTCGCATCCCGGGCTTGGACATCCCGTGTGATTCCGTCGAAGTCGCGGAAGCGGGCGCGGGCTGCGAAGCGGCTCGGTCCGAGTTTCTGGCGTCGTATCTTTCCCCAGGTTCCTACTGGTAATGGTTTCCGTGGCATGGTCTCTCCATGGCGTGCTGAAGTCGGGATGAAGGCGTTGCGGCCAGTCCTTGCGAAGCCCTAGCCGCGGTGCCCTGCTGGCGGGCAAGCGGCGGCGCACGCGTCGCGTCGTCGCACATCGACGCTCTGGGGCCGCGAGAGGTCAAGTCGCAGCAGTCGGCGAAGCCCTTGATGCGTCTCGCTGGTCCGGACGGCGACGATGCGCACTTTCCTGGGCTGACATAGGTCAAACCGGGTTTGTGAGGTCGTACGAACGCCTGCGGGGTCTCACAGTGCCCTCACAGGGCCTCACTGTGTCGGTATGTCCGTTTCGCCTGCCCGAGTGGACGTGCGGCTGCAGCGTCTGCGATTCGGGATTGGTCGCGCCGTCGGGCGCGTAGGGGGTCGCTACAGCAAGCGGCTGCGGTCGGCGGCGGCTCGTGCACGCACGAGACGGCTGAACTGCTCGTCGAGTAGCGCGTCGAACCTCTCGTCCAGATCTTCGTCGTCCTCGACGTCTGCGCCGTCGGTGGCTGGGAGGTCCGCGTACTCGGCGTACAGCAACCTGCAGCCCGAGATGCCGGTGAGCAGGTCTTCGAGGAGGTCACGTGCTGGCCGCTGTGGATCGAGCGGCGTAAGGCGGATTCGCTCCTGCTCGGGATCAGGATCGGATCCGCCGCGGCGGTGAGCGAGGTCTCGTACCTCGGCGATTCTGTCTTCCAGGTCGTCAAGGTCGATGGCCACACCCGCGGCTATGGCCATCGCGTTACGAATCAGGTAGGTGACAGCCCGCCTCGGAGTGAGACCCAACTCCATGAGTTCGAGCACAGCGGTCGGAGTCGCGTGAGGCAGGGCCGCGATGTTGTCCGCCTCCTCCACGACCTCTACCGCCGGGCCGTCCCACATCTCTGCGACCACGTCCGCTGCCGCCTGGAGCCAGTGGGCCGCCGCTACCGACGCCGCGGTCGGGTCGAACCGCAACAGCAGTTCGCTACCGCCGAGCGGGTCGGCCGTCAGGACCTGGTCGGCCGCCACGACCTGTACGGGCGAGGCGTCCTCGCGGGTCAGCAGGACGGCCTGCGCCGCCCGACCGGACAGATCACCCAACTCCGCCAACTCGACTGCCTTGAGTTCGGCCTCGATGTCGACCAACACCGCGTCGGTCACGGCCGGATCGGAGATCTGGTGAAGCGTGCGGCCGAGCCGGTGCGCACGTTCTTCCACGGGGTCGTAGGACACGACCAGGTCGCCGCGGTCACTGGGGAGGTTAGGTGTGCGGATCACCGCGATCGCGTTCGAGAATCCGTCGCGAGTTCGCTGCCGCCGCCACCCTTCGGTGTTGACGTCCATGCTGTCCGCGGCGCTGGCGGGGTGCGTGTAGCAGCGCCACAGTGCGGCCGACAGGTCCGACAGAGCCGCTGCCAACTCGAATCGCTGACGCGGCGTGGCCGATGCGACGCTCCCAACTGCTACAGCAACGTCTCCGAGACCTGTGCCCCAGATCGCGATCAGATCCCCAGTTGACTCATCAACCGCGTAGCGCGTCACCCGGATCCCCTCCTGCAGCAGACGATACCGTGACGCTCCGTGCCCAAGCCGCTTCGCTGCCCGATGTCATCGGTGGCCAGGATCGGCTGCGCCTGCAGCGCAGCGTGGTCAGCACCCCTGGCCGGTACAACACAAGTAGGCGCCGCGCGTCGGTTGACGAGGCGGTCGTCGGGCGGCGGCTAACCCGAGAAGGTTTTCGGGGGGTTTCCGGGGGGTCAGTCCAGGCTTGCCTGTTGCCGAGCCTGCGGCGACCTGTCTTTCGGGAGGTCACAGCCTTGATCACCCAGGGACGGATGGATTTGAACCCACGGCCTCTTCTCGT
>WHSM01000393.1 GCA_009380105.1 Micromonosporaceae bacterium | reverse complement strand
GGATGCCGCCGAGATCGTCTGCTGCATCTTGGGCGATCGTCAGGCCGATCCAAAGATCCGCTGCGGCAGCGGTCGTTCCCTCTAGGTCGATCACGATTCGCCTACCCGCGACGACAAGGATCAGCTTCCAGTCGTCGCTAGGTGTTCGGTCGAGCCGAACACGCAACGGGGTTCGAACGTTGCGGGATCTCTGCGCCGCTCCTAGACCGAGTGCATACTCATCGAAGTGCTCCAGGAAGTTGCGAGCCGTCACAACGCCTGGGCAAGTGCGCTCAAGTCGCCTCAGCCAATACTCGGGGTATCCGAAGTCGTTCGGATGGAGCGCATCAAGTACCAAATGCGCCGCGCGCATCAGGTTGCGCAGGCAGATGACGTAATAGATCGCGTCGAGTCGCAACCCGGCTTCGCCGTCGACGTCTGCCCCGGCCTTCAAGCGCTCATGCTGGCGATATACGCCACGTGCCCAAATGTCAGCATAGTTTTGGGCAACCTCACGGAGATCCTTTGCCCACCGTGCGTCCAGCCTGTGTGAGCGTGGCGTCATGCGCCGCTTCCGAGACACCATGGCAGGCTAGAGGCTCGACTGTGGTGGCAACAACGGGTTGGCGGGGGCCCAGCCCTCGTTGCTGGGAGCAGTCTCCCCCGACTCATTGGCATCCGGCGGCCCGTACTTCCATGCAAACGCCACCCGGTGCTCGCACAGGGTGCCTTGCCTTGGCTATGTCGTGTGGAACCGGCGCCGCCCGTGATCCGTCAGTGTGATCTCGGGCGGCGCCGGCAGCCGGGGGGCACGGCTTTCGCAGGGCCTTGGTTAGAGCACGGTGGCCAGGACGACCAGCCAGATGGCTATCAACGCCAGTCCGACCAGCAGCAGCCGGGTCTCGAGGGCCATGAGGTCACCTCCCCTCCCCGCCCGCTGCGGCGGACGCGTGCTCGGGATGGACCTCGTCCACGACCGGCTTGGACTCGACGGTCGCGCGTTCGATCTGCTCCGGCGTCGCCTTGGAGAGGCCGGCCTTGAAGGCCAGCGCCCACATCATGACGAAGCCGAGGATCCACCAGGTCACCTGCCAGGACCAGACCGGGGGCAGGCCGGCGATGCTGATGAAGCTGTTGCCCACCACCTCGCCGGGGCCGATGGCGAAGACGAACCAGACCGGCGCCGCCACCCACATCACGCGCCGCCACTTCTTCTCGGCGACGGTCGGCTGGTCCATCGACCTCAGCCAGGAGCCCATCTCCTGCCTGTTGACGAGCACCTCGGGCCGCTCACGCCCGCGGGTCAGGTATGTGATGACGATCGCGGTGACGAAGCCGACGAGGCCGCCCCAGGCCGCGCTGTGGATGTTGAACAGGTACTTGTAACTGGGGACCGCGAACGTGACGATCACCGCGATGATCGCGAAGGCGAGTGCGAACGCCATCGCTGGCGCGGTGAAGCGCCGCAGGTAGAGCACGTCGAGCAGCGGCACGTACAGCAGGAAGCCGAAGGCTGTGGCGAGCCCGCCGAGCATGACCAACGCGCTGGTGTTGGTGAACGCCACCCACATGGCGACGGCCACGATGGCGAAGACCAGCAGGCGGGCGACCCAGATCTGCTCGGCGTGCCCGGCCCTCGGGCGCAGGTGGCGGACGTAGACGTCGCGCATCAGCATCGCGCCGCCGGTGCCCATGTACGCGGCGCCGGTGGACTGCATCGCGGCCAGCGCGCCGATCACCACCAGCCCGGCGAGCGGGCCAGCCATCGTGCCGATGATCGCCGGCACCACTTCGCCGTCAGACTCGAAGTTCAGTCTGCCGTCCCGCAGCAACAACTGGCCGCCGAGGCCCTGGATGGCGGTGAAGAAGAACAGCGCGAACCCGATGAACAGCGTGGACGCGAAGACCTGCTGCCACGCGAACGGCTTGGGGTTCTTGTTCGCGAACACCCACATGTGGAACGCGGGCGAGGCCATGATGCCCATCAGCGACATCATGTACGTGAGCTGGAACATCCCGGTCCAGGCCGCCGGCTCGGTCGGGCTCCACGCCGCGGGCACTTCGAGGAACTTCGGCCCCAGCTCGTCCAGGCGGGAGGTGAACACGTCCCAGCCGCCGAGGTAGTTCAGCACCACGGAACCGAGGATGATGATGCCGATCCAGAGCAGCCCGGCCTGGATGGCATCGACCCAGGCCACCGACCGGATGCCACCGGCGGCGACGTAGAAGTAGACGATCGCGGCGAGCATGATGCTGCCCCAAAACGCCGGCACTCCGGTCGTGATGGAGAAGATGCTGCCGGCGGCGACCAACTGGACCGCGGTGTAGAAGGAGCTGAACAGGAAGGCGATCAGCACGATCAGCGCGCGGATCACCTCGCCCCAGCCCTTCTGGTCACCGTAGTAGTAGGAGTAGAGGTCGCCAGGGGTGACGAAGCTGTACCGGCGGCCCAGCATCCAGAGCCGCTTGGCGAAGAACGTCGCGGTGATCGGGATGGTGAGGACGTAGAAGGACGCGAATGCGTACGCCAGCCCTTCGAACGCGATCAGTCCAGGGTGTCCCACGTACGTCCACCCGCTGAAGGATGTCGCTGTGGCCGCGAGCAGGAAAACCCACAGCGGCAGTTGGCGGTCGGCGATGGACCACCTCGATGACGTCTTGGCCCAGGTGAATCCTTTGATTCCCCAGAAGATGCAGTACGACCAGTAAGCGATGGCGAATATCCACACCCAGGTGGCAGTGGACATAGGCGTGAATCCTTTCCGATGAGCCCCGAACGAAGGTGCGAGAGTGCGGGGGTGCCGTTGAGGGGGGGCGCCGGGAGCCTTTGGGAGCCGCGGGAGGCGGGAGGGTGGGGGTGGAGCCGCGAACCTCCTTTCGTTGAGCGGCGCCGGTCGTCAGGTCACTCTTCGAGCGCCTGCTGACATCGCCGGGCCATGCGCGAGGCGCGCAGAGCCAGGACGGAGAAGATGAGTCCGCCGGCGAGCCCGCCGGTTAACAAGATCGACTCCAGGCCGAACCCGGGCGCCAGCAGCGAGCCCTTCTCGATGAACAGGGCGCCGGTGACGAGCGCCAGGCCGAAGCCGAGCGCGCCCATCAGGCTGGCCCGGTTTGCGGTGCGGACCGCTTCGGCGTAGTCCTGCTCCGCGGCCGCGCGGGAAACCTTCTCCATGGGTGATCACGATCCAGGGGGTGTGTGATCTAGAGCACTTAGCGCCGATTGTTGAGCCACGGCGCGGCTTGTGCGCATGGTCGTGCGATGAACGGAGCCCGGGATGCGATAAACGCGCCAAAGCGCGCGACGAACGGCATGGCCGCTGCGACGAGCGGTACCGCGCCGCACGGCCGCCCCCGACCGCCGCGGGCGATTCCCACGCGGCGCTGGGAGGCGCGTTAACAAGGCGTTAATCCGGGGCTAGTCTCTGCGCATGCCCGGTGCACGGCTCAAGGCGCTCGTTGTCGACGACGAGCTGCCAGCGCTGGAGGAGCTCGGCTACCTGCTTCGCCGGGACGACCGGATCGGCGAGGTCGTGGCGGCCAACTCCGGCGCCAACGCGCTGCGGGCGCTCGAGCGCGAACCCATCGACGTGATCTTCCTCGACATCCGGATGCCGGGGCTCACCGGGGTGGACCTGGCGCGGGTGCTGGCGCGGTTCAAGAGCTCCCCGCCTGTGGTGTTCGTGACGGCGTACGACGACCACGCCGTGGACGCCTTCGAGCTCAACGCCGTGGACTACCTGTTGAAGCCGGTGCGCGGCAACCGGCTCGCCGAGGCGATCCGCCGGGCGACCGAGGCGATCGGCGGCGCGCGCGGCGGCGAGGCCCCCGACGACGAGACCATCCCCGTGGAGCTGGGCGGGGTGACGCGGTTCGTCAACCGCTCCGCGGTGCGCTTCGTGGAGGCCCACGGCGACTACGCCAGGCTGCACACCAAGGACGCCAGCCACCTGGTGCGGGTGCCGCTGAGCACGCTCGAGGAACGCTGGCGGGACGCCGGGTTCGTGCGCATCCACCGCAGTCTGCTGATCTCGGTGCGCCACGTCAGCGAGGTGCATCTGGAAGGCGGCCGGTGCAGTGTGCTGGTCGGCGGCGTCAGGCTGCAGGTGAGCCGCCGCCACACCCGCCAGCTACGCGATCTGCTGGTGCGCCAGCCCCGTCCCGGGGGAGACTCGTGAGCGAGCG
>WHSM01000316.1 GCA_009380105.1 Micromonosporaceae bacterium | reverse complement strand
GGGCTGTCCCGCGATTCCTCGTCGCGCCGCCCGACGCTGGCAGAATCGCGCGGGTGAACCGCGTCGCGCGTACCCAGGAAGAAGTTCTTGATCTTGCTTCTGCCAGTCTGGACCTCGGCGAGCTGGACGCCCGCTCCACGGTGTGCCGCGCCTGCCCCCGGCTGGTGGAGTGGCGGGAGCATGTGGCCGCGACGAAGCGTGCGGCGTTCGCCGACCAGGACTACTGGGGCCGGCCGGTGTCGGGGTTCGGGCCGGTCGACGCGCCGATCGGCATCCTGGGCCTGGCGCCCGCCGCGCACGGCGGCAACCGCACCGGGCGGATCTTCACCGGGGACCGCTCCGGCGACGTGCTCTTCGCGTCGCTGCACCGGGTCGGGCTCGCCAACCAGGCGGAGAGCGTCCACGCCGATGACGGCCTGCGGTTGTTCCACACCAGGATGTTCCCCGCCGTACGCTGCGCGCCCCCTGCCAACAAACCCACCCCGGAGGAGCGGGCTGCCTGCTCCGGATGGCTGGCCCGGGAGTTGGAGCTGCTGCGGCCCCACCTGAAGGTGATCGTGGTGCTCGGGGCGTTCGGCTGGAACGCGTTCTGGCCGGTGTCCGGCACGGTGGGGGTGACGCCGCCGCGCCCCCGGCCGCGGTTCGGCCACGGCGCCGAGTTTCGCCCGGAGTCCGGCCCGGTGCTACTCGGCTGCTACCACGTGAGCCAACAGAACACCTTCACCGGCAAACTCACCCCGGAGATGCTCGACACGGTGCTCCGGCGCGCGAAGGAGTTGGCCGAGCCGCGGTGATCAAGGGCTGGTGGTCACGACACGCCGGCGCGACGCGAAACCACGCCTTGATCATCGCGCGCGGCCGCCAAGTCCCGGCGGTGACGGGACGCCTCAGACAGGGGAATATGGGGCCATGGATAACCGGCCGTCCCGGATCGCGCTGCTGGTGCTCGTGGCAGCGTTGTTCGTGACAGCGGCCAGCGCGGCGGCAGTCACCGAGCCTCAGGTGGCCCAGGTGGACCGGCCGGCGTTCGAGTTCGGCGCCGGCTCGGGGGAGGATCCCGGGGACGCCGAGCCGCCCCGGCGTGACAGCGGCGCCGACCTGGAAGGCCCGTCCCTGGGCGACGAGCCGGGCATCCTGGCCGGTTTCGGCGACAGCCCCTTGGTGCGGTTCCTGGCGACGCTGCTCCTGATCGTCCTGCTCGCGGTGGTCGCGGTGATTCTCTGGCGCACCATGCGGGACCGCGTCACGCTGCGCCGCCTGCCCGAGCGGGACGCCGCCGAAGCACGCAAGGAGCAGGTGCGGGCGGCCGTGCAGGCCAGCCTGGACGAGCTGGCCGCCGACTGGCCCGACCCCCGCTCCGCCGTGATCGGCTGTTGGCTGCGGCTGGAGAAGGCCGCCGCCGTGGCCGGCACCAGATGCGAGGCCGCAGACACGCCCGCGGACCTGGTGGCCCGGATGCTCGCCGAGCAGCAGGTGAGCCGCCCGGCGCTGGACCGGCTGGCGGCGGCGTACCGGCAGGCCAGGTACGCGCCGCACGAGATCGGCGAGGAGCTCCGGGACCAGGCGCGAGAGGCGCTGCGGCGGGTGCACGCCGAGCTCTCCGGCGCCCGCCGGCATGACGGAGAGCGGGTGGCGCCGTGAGCCTCGACGATCTGCTCACCACGGCCCGGGAGCACCGTTCCACGCCGGATCGCAGCCGCATCGGCGTCGGCGGCCTGGTCAAGATCAGCATCGTGGCGGCGGTGCTCGGGTTCGTCGCGTACCACCTGTTGGTCGTCTCCGGGCACCGGGCGCCGTACCTGCTGGTCACCGCCGTGGCGCTGGCGATCGGCGTGGCGGTGCGGCTCACCGTGGCCGCCCACGGCCCGCCACGCGACGACGCCGACGAGTCCCCGACCCGGGGCCGGCGCGCTGCCGACGAGAAGCCCGAGTGGGCCTACCAGTCCCGCCATGACCGGCCGTACGACGGCGTCCGGCGCTGGATCAGCCGGCTGTCCCACGTGGACATCGACCGCTCGTCGTTCCGGCGGGTCACGCACCCCGCGATCGTGGCGCTGATTGACGAGCGCCTCCGACTGCGGCACGGTGTCGATCGGCGCCGCGATCCGGGGCGGGCTCGGCAACTGCTCGGCGAGCTGCTGTGGAGGTTCGTCACCGAACCTCCGCCGCGTAGCCCGACGCCAGTGGAGCTGACAGCGCTGGCCGAGCAGATCGAGCGACTGGGCACTGATGCGGGGAGCGGGAGGCGGGAGGAATGGTGACGCACAGCGCGGAACCCCAGGCGCGGCCGCTGGCTCCCCAGCACGTCGGGGAGCAGGCGCAGCGGGTGCTGGACGCGGTGGGCACGGTGGTGGTCGGCAAACGCGGCCCGCTGAGCCTGGTGCTCGCCGGGGTGCTGGCCGGCGGGCACGTGCTGCTGGAGGACCTGCCGGGGCTCGGCAAGACCCTCACCGCCCGGTCCCTGGCCCAGGCGCTCGGGATCGACTTCCGGCGGCTGCAGTTCACCCCGGACCTGATGCCGGCCGACGTCACCGGCTCTTTCCTGTACGACCAGCGCAACCACGACTTCACGTTCCGCCCCGGGCCGGTGTTCACCAACCTGCTGCTCGCCGACGAGATCAACCGCACCCCGCCGAAGACCCAGGCGGCGCTGCTGGAGGCGATGCAGGAGAAGCAGGTGAGCGTCGAGGGCGCGACGTACCGCCTGGAACCGCCGTTCTGCGTGCTCGCCACCGCCAATCCGATCGAGTACGAGGGCACGTACCCGCTCCCGGAGGCGCAGCTGGACCGGTTTCTGCTGCGGGTGTCGTTCGGCTACCCGAACCGGGACGAGGAGTTCGAGGTGCTGCGGCGCCGGATGGCGCGCCGGCAGGAGGAGGCGTGCCTGGAGCCGATCGTGGACCGGCAGACCCTGGTGGCGATGCAGATGTCGCTGGAGGACGTGGTGGTGGAGGACTCCATCGGCCGGTACGCCGTGGAGCTGGTCGCCGCGACCCGCGAGCACCCTCAGCTGCTGGTCGGCGCGTCGCCGCGCGGCTCGCTGGCGTTGCTGCTGCTGGCCCGGGCGCACGCCGTGATCGCCGGCCGGGACTTCGTGGTGCCGGAGGACGTGAAGGCCGTCGCGGTGCCGGCGTTGGCGCACCGGATCTCGCTGCGCCCGGAGATGTGGCTGCGGCGGGCCGATCCGGCGCACATCGTCGAGGAGGTCGTCGCCGGTGTTCCGGCGCCGGTCAGCGGGGCGCTCCCCACGTACTCAGGCGAAGGTCTTCCGGCCCACAACGGCCAGCAGGCGGGCCGCGGACAGTCCGCGGGCACGACGCCGCTGCCGCGAGGTTGACCGGTGAGCGCGCAGCCTGGCGGCGGTTGGCGGCCCACCCGGGCGCTGCGCCGAGCGGTCGGTCTGGTGTGCCTGTTGATGATCGGCGCGATCGCGACGGGCCGGCCGGATCTGGCGGTGGTCGCGTTGCCGCTCGCGATCGGCGCGGCGTGGTCGCTGCGCCGGCGCCCGGACGCGCTGCCCGAGGTGACGGTCGAGACGTCGGAGAGCCGGGTCGGCGAAGGCGACTCGCTGACCGCGACGGTGAGCGTGGCGAACCCGACGGGCGCGACGCTGGAGCCGGTGGTGATCGGGTTCTCGGCGTCGCGCTGGCTGTCGCTGGGGGACTCGGACGCCGGAGACCGACCGCTCGCGGCGGTGCTGCCGGACGGTCAGGTCGCCGACGTGGCGCTGCGGCCGGAAGCGCTGCGCTGGGGCCGGCACCGGCTCGGGCCGGCGTGGGCCCGCGCCGCCGCCTGCGACGCCCTGCTGGCAAGCCCGGAGCTGACCACCGCGCCGGCCGAGGTGCGGGTGCATCCGGTGACCGACACGTTCAAAGCCGACGCGGCGATGCCGCGCGCCGCCGGGCTGGCCGGCACGCACCGCTCGCACCGCCCCGGCGAGGGCGGCGAGCTGGTCGGGGTGC
This sequence comes from Micromonosporaceae bacterium, assembly GCA_009380105.1. Taxonomy (GTDB): domain Bacteria; phylum Actinomycetota; class Actinomycetes; order Mycobacteriales; family Micromonosporaceae; genus WHSM01. The sequence continues at coordinate 1,422 of WHSM01000316.1, read as the reverse complement.
GTCAGTTCGCGCCGGGGGACCGGCTGCGCCGCATCGACTGGCGGGTGTCGCTGCGCACCCGGCAACTGCACGTCGCCGCGACCCTCTCCGACCGCGAGGCCGACGTGGTGCTGCTGCTCGACACGCTGCACGAGGCCGGCGAGTCGGGCGGGGTGCGCGGCGCGGCGAGCGCGCTCGACGTCACGGTCCGCGGCGCCGCCGGGGTGGCCGAGCACTACCTGCACCGGGGCGACCGGGTGTCGCTGCTGGAGTTCGGCCCGCGACACCGCCAGTTGCGGCCGGCCAGTGGTCGCTGGCAGTACCAGGCAGTACGCGACTGGCTGCTCGAAACCCACGTGGTGACCGGCGTCCTGGATCCCGCGATGTGGCTGTCCCGGCCGCATCTGCTGCCGCCGAACGCGCTGGTCGTGGCGTTCACGCCGCTGCTGGACGACCGCAGCGCCGAGCTGCTGGCGCGGCTGGCGCGGGCGGGCCGGTTTCTGATCGCCGTGGACACGCTGCCGGCCGACGCCAGGCCCGCCATCGACAGCGAGTGGCTGGAGGCCGCGACCCAGTTCTGGCGGCTGGCCCGGCAGAACACCATCGACGAGCTGCGGGAGCACGGCGTGCCGGTGGTGGCATGGCGCGGGTCGGGCAGCCTCGACGAGGTGCTGCGAGACGTGTCCCGGATGGCTTTGGCGGCCCCGCGATGAGCGGGACGGCGGGCCTTCGAGGCGGCGGGCCGCGGGTTTCGGGTCGGCCTACGGGTGTGCTGTGGTCGCTGTCGAGGATCGCCGCCGGGCCCCTCATGCTGCGCGGCGTCGCGCTCGGCACGGGCTTCGCCGCGCTGCTGCTCGCCGTCCCGGCGCTGCTGGGGGAGTCGCGGCTGTTTCTGGTGGCGGCAGTGCTCGCGGCGATCGCCGCGATCGGCGTCGGCACGCCGTGGGTGTCGCTGCTGGAGCACCTCGCGGTGGTCGGGTGGTTCGCGGCCACCACGTGGTACGGCTACCCGATCTCGTCCACTCAGGCGCTGGGATTGGCGGCGGCGATCTACCTGCACCACACGTCCTGCGCTCTGGCGGCGGTGCTTCCGCTCGACGCGGCGGTGGCGCCCGCGGTGCTGGTCGGGTGGCTGCGCCGGGCCGGCGCGGTGCTCGCCGTGAGCCTGCCGCTCGGGGCGGCGGTGCTGGCGCTGCCGGACGCATGGGGTCGGTCCGGCCAGATCTGGCTGCCGATCGGGGGCCTGGCGGCGCTGCTCGCTGGCGCGTACACACTGCTGCACCTGTCCCGCGCGCCCCACTGACCCGGCGGCTTCACCCCCTCACCTCCGCGTCGCCGCACCCTCCCTTCCCGCGTCGCCGCACCCCGCCCTCCCGCGATCTTGAAGTTCTGGTGTCGGATTTCGACAGCGCGACTTCAAGATCGCGAGGTAATCGGTTGTTC
>WHSM01000621.1 GCA_009380105.1 Micromonosporaceae bacterium | reverse complement strand
GCCAAGCGCACCCCTGACCTGATTCCGCTCTGCCACCCGATCGCGCTGCACAAGGTCACCGTCGACATCGAGCCCCGGACCGACGCCGTCGAGATCACCGCCACCGCCCGCACCGCTGACCGGACCGGCGTGGAGATGGAGGCGCTGACCGCTGTCGCCGCGGCTGGCCTGACTCTGATCGACATGATCAAGGCCGTCGACCCGGCCGCGACGCTGACCGATGTCAGGGTGCTGCGTAAGGAGGGCGGCAAGACCGGCCTCTGGGAGCGGCCGTCATGAAGGCCCGCGTCATCGTGGCATCCAACCGCGCCGCCGTGGGCGTGTACGCCGACACCAGCGGCCCGATCCTGGTGGACGGCCTCACCGAACTCGGCTGCGACGTCGACGGCCCGGTCGTGGTCCCCGACGGCGAGCCGGTGGCGCGAGCGATCCGCGCCGCTGTCGCCGACCACATGGACGTCGTCGTCACCAGCGGCGGCACCGGCGTCAACCCCACGGACCGCACGCCGGAAGCCACCCGGGACATTCTCGACTACGAGATCCCCGGCATCGCCGAAGCGCTCCGTTCCCACGGCGCGAGCAAGACGCCGATGGCGATCCTGTCCAGGGGGTTGGCGGGTGTGGCGGGGCGTACGCTCATCGTGAACCTGCCCGGCTCGACGGGTGGGGGGCGGGACGGCCTGGCCGTGCTGGGGCCGATCCTCGCCCACGCCGTGGACCAGCTCCGCGGCGGCGACCACCCGTCCGGCGGGAACCACAAGCCCGGCGGAGGCCACAAGCCCGGCGCAGACCACACACCCGGCCGAGACCACATACCCGGTGGAGACCAGGCATGACGATCATCGCTCCGGACTGGGCGACGGCGCGGGCGGAGGCGTACCGCGTCGGGGCGGAATCCAGCGCCGAGCCGGCACAGGTCTCGTTGGAGGACGCCGACGGCGCCACCCTCGCGACCCCGCTCGTCACGCTCACCGACCTGCCGGCGTTCCCGACGTCCAGCGTCGACGGCTTCGCGGCGCGCGGCACGCCACCGTGGCGGGTGGTCGGACAGGTGCTCGCCGGCAGCGTCCCGGAGCGGCTCGAAGACGGGACCGCCGTCGAGATCGCCACCGGCGCGATGGTTCCCGAGGGCATCGAGGCGCTGGTCCGCGTCGAGGACTCCGAGAGCCCGCAGCCGGGTCACGTCACCGGCGAGCCCCGGCCCCGCCCGGACTGGCGGGACGCCGGCGAGGAAGCGGCCAAAGGCGAGGAGTTGCTTCCGGCCGGCACGCCGGTCACCCCGGGCGTGATCGGACTGGCGGCTTCCTGTGGGTACGACGACCTGATGGTGCGCCGTGGCCCCCGGGCGGCCGTTCTGGTCTTCGGCGACGAACTCGCGATCTCCGGCGCTCCCGGCGACGGGCGGGTGCGGGACTCGCTGGGGCCGTCGATGCCGGCGTGGCTGCGGCGGTTCGGCGCCGAGCCGGTGGCCGGCTTCGCCCCTCGCGGCCCGGTCGAGGACACCCTGGACGCTCACGTCGCCGCGATCCGCGACGCGCTCGACGCCGCCGACCTGGTCTG
>WHSM01000418.1 GCA_009380105.1 Micromonosporaceae bacterium | reverse complement strand
TCGTCGAGCTGGGCGCCGCGCGACTGCTCGACACCGGGACGCCGTACCTCACGCGGGACGCGATCGCGGCAGCCCCGGAGCCACTGCTCGGCTATCTGCCGTACCAACCGGGAATGGTGATCTTCGGCCTGCCCCGCGCGCTGGCCGGCGACGCCTGGTGGACCGACGCCAGAATCTACTTCGCCATAGCCACAGCCGCCGCCCTGATAGCGGCCCTCCGGCTCCTCAACGGCCGCCCAGACCGCGATGATCAAGGCGCCGTTGGCGCGACACGCCGACAGAACCCACAACCATCCCTTGATCACGCCGATGGGGCGGGCTGGGCCGATGGGGGGCGCGGGGGGCTTCTCCTGAGGGCGGCGCAGGTTGTGACCGTGCTGCCCGTCTGTGCGTTGACCCTGGCTACCGGTGGGGATGATCTGCCTGTGCTGGCGCTGTGTCTCCTTGCGCTCGCTTTCGCCGGGCGGGGGCGCTGGACGGCCAGTGGCGTGGCGGCGGGGGCGGCGGCGGCGCTGAAGCTGTTCGCGTGGCCCGTGGCGGCGGTGTTGCTCTTCCACGCGCTCACGTCCGGCCGCCGCCCAGCGGTCCGGTTCATAGTCCCGGCGGCCGGGCTGCCGATCGCGGCGCTGCTGCCGTTCCTCCTCGTGGGGCCGAGCGGCGTGGCCGAGAACCTGGTGCGATTCCCGCTCGGCATGGGCCTGGTGGAGAGCCCGGCCGCGAGCCCGCTGCCCGGCCATCTGATCGCCACGCTGGTCCCGGGCGGCCGCGCCATGGCCGCCGGGCTACTCATCGCGGCGGCCATCGCCATCGCGGTGTGGCTGGTGCGGCGCCCGCCGACCACCGCCGGCGCCGCAGCAGCCGTGTGCGCGACGGGACTGCTGATCGCGATCATGTTGATGCCGGCCACCCGGTTCGGCTACCTGCTCTATCCCGCCGCGTACGCCGTGTGGGCGATAGCGCTGACGCCAGCCCGATGGCCCGTTACGGCCCCGTCCCATGAGGGTTAGCCCGCACGCCCAGGTGCTCGCCGTGATCGCGGCCGGCGGCGGGCTCGGCGCCACGGCCCGCCACGGCATGACGCTGGCCTGGCCGACCGCCGCCGGCGGCTTCCCGTGGGCCACCTTCGCCGCCAACGCCCTCGGCTGTGCGTTGATCGGGGTGCTGATGGTGCTCATCACCGAGGTGTGGGCCGGGCACCGGCTGCTGCGACCGTTCCTGGGGATCGGCGTGCTCGGCGGGTTCACCACGTTCTCCACCTACGCTGTGGCGGTCCGCGACCTCGCCGCCGCCGGGCGGCCGGCGCTGGCCGGGGCGTACCTGGCCGGCACCGTGGTGGCGGCGCTAGTCGCCACGTGGCTCGGGGCGGTCGCTGCCCGCACGCTCACCAGACGACCTCGGGAGGCTTGATGCGGCTCAGCGGACCAGCCAAGCGGTTGACCGTCTTCGTCGGCGAGGACGACAGGTGGCACGGCAAGCCGTTGTTCACCGAGATCGTGCACCGCGCGCACGCCTTCGGGCTCGCCGGCGCGAGCGTCTTCCACGGGGTCGAGGGGTACGGCGCGTCCTCGCGGATCCACACCTCCCGCCTGCTGAGCCTCTCCGAAGACCTGCCGGTGGCGATCGTGATCATTGACTCGGCCGAGCACATCGAGGGGTTCCTGCCGCAGCTCGACGAGTTGGTGACCGAAGGGCTGGTCGCGATCGACGACGTGCACGTGGTCCGGCACATCGGACAGCCGTGACCCTGCTGCTGGCGCTGATCGGCGGGGCTGTCGGGGCGCCGCTGCGCTACCTGACTGACCGGGCGATCGCCGCGCGCCTGGATCCCGTGTTCCCGTGGGGCACTCTGACGGTCAACGTCACCGGCTCACTGCTCCTCGGCGTGGTGACCGGCGCGGCGGCCGCGCTACCGGGCTGGGCGCACCCGCTGCTCGGCGTCGGGCTGGGCGGGGCGCTCAGCACGTACTCCACCTTCGGCTACGAAACCGTGCGGCTGCTGGCGGACAGCGCCCGCGCGTACGCCGTCGCCAACGTGCTCGCCAACGTGTCGGCCAGCCTCGCCGCCGCCGTCGCCGGCCTGTGGTTGGGCGCGGTCCTCGCCGGCTGACCCTCGCCGACCGGCGCGACACGCGGCCGGTCTGCGGAGTCGGTCGATCAGGCGTACACAGGAAGTGTGAACTGGTTGACCCGCGGACGCGACGAGACGTTCCGGGACCGGCGGCAAGCCGGCGAAGCCCTCGCTGGCCGACTGGCCGACTACCGCGACCGCGCCGACGTGATCGTGCTCGGGCTGGTGCGCGGCGGCGTCCCGGTCGCGGCGGCGGTCGCCCGGGGGCTCGGCGTTCCGCTGGATGTCCTGGTGGTACGCAAACTAGGCGTGCCCTGGGCGCCGGAGGTGGCGTTCGGGGCGCTCGGGCCCGGGGGGGTGCGGGTGCTCAACCCCGGCATCGTGGACCGGCTCGAACAGCGGGACATCGAGCCTGTGGTGAGCCGGGAGTCCACTGAGGTGGTGCGACGCGAGCGCGTGTACCGACCGGGCCGGCCCCCGCTGGACCTCACCGGCAAGACCGCGATCGTGGTCGACGACGGGCTCGCCACGGGAGCCACGGCGCGCGCCGCTGTCGAGGTGGCCCGGAGCATAGGCGCCGCCGGGGTGATCCTGGCGGCGCCTGTCGGCTCGCCCGAGGCGCTGGATCTGCTGCGGGAGTCCGCTGACCAGGTGGTCTGCCCTCGGGCGCCGCACGACTTCGGCGCGGTGAGCCGGTTCTACGAGGACTTCCATCAGGTGACCGACGGCGAGGTGAGCGCGTTGCTCGCGGAGGCCGCCGCCGGGTAGCGCGCCCACGTGCGGGCGGCGAGCAGGTAGCGTCGGGCGCATGGAGATGAGATGTCCTAAATGCGAAGGCGCGATGCGACAGTACGAGCGCAACAGCGTCACCGTGGACCAGTGCACCGAGTGCCGCGGGATCTTCCTCGACCGGGGTGAGTTGGAACGGCTCATCGACGCCGAGGCGGCGTTCCACGACTCTGGCGCCGGCGCCGCGCCCGGATCACCGCCCCCGGCTCCGCCGCCTGCTCCGGGCAGCCCGCCGCCTGCCCCTGGCTCACCGCCTCCGGCTCCGCCGCCAGCTCCCGTGCCGGCCTCACCGCCCCCTGCGCCCGGCTCACCGCCTCCGGCGCCACCGCCGGCTCCCGGCTACGGGCAGGACTACGGGCGTGGGCACGACTACGGATACGGGCACGGCTCGCACCACAAGCGCAAGCGGCGCAAGAGCTTCCTGGAGGAGATGTTCGACTGAGACCGGCCCTATCGCCAAGATCGCCATCTCGGGTCTAGACGGACCTTCCGAGACCACGCGTCAGCCTTCCGGCCAGCGCCAGGTGGTCTCGGAAAGGTCCGCTAGATACCGCGCGCTTCACTCTCGTACCCGAGATGGCGATCTTGTGCGAAGAAAGACCGTGACGGCAGCCGCCGCGAGGAGCACGACGAACGCCAACGCAAGCCACGCCACCCCGAGCCGGTCCAGCGTCGCGCTGGCCCAGATCTGCACCGTATTGCCGATGTTGATCACCGGATCGTCCACGGCGCCGCCTCGCTGCACGCGGACCTCATACCAGCCGTAGTAGGCCACGTAGCCGCCCGCGATCACCAACAGCAGCCCGCCGACCCGCATCACGTACGGCAACGCCTGCCGGATGCGACCCAGCAGCGACATCCGCGCCAACGCCACCGCGAGCGCCACCGAGCCGACCACGAGCCCCATCCCGACGGCGTACGCCAGAAACAATCCGAC
>WHSM01000437.1 GCA_009380105.1 Micromonosporaceae bacterium | reverse complement strand
GCGGAAGCCGGAGCAGGCCGAGAGCCAGCCGGCGCACGGCACATACCCGCACGACGCCGACCCCGCGCAACCGTCCGCGATGCTCACCATGCCGCGTGAAGGCACGCCGGAGCCGATCGAGACCGCCGAGACGCTCCGGGCCGCTGTCGACCGGCTGGCGACCGGCTCCGGCCCGCTCGCGGTGGACGCGGAGCGCGCATCCGGCTACCGGTACACCCCCCGGGCCTACCTGATCCAGCTCCGCCGCGCCGGCGCTGGGACCGTGCTGCTCGACCCGGTGCCGTTCGACGACCTCAGTCACGTCGGCGCCGCGCTGGCGCACGCCGAGTGGGTGCTGCACGCCGCGAGCCAGGACCTGCCGTGCCTCACCGAGATCGGGATGCGGCCGAAACGGCTCTTCGACACCGAGCTAGGCGCCCGGCTCGCCGGCTTCGAGCGGGTCGGCCTGGCCGCGCTCACCGAGCGCCTGCTCGGCTACACGTTGGAGAAGCACCACTCGGCCGCCGACTGGAGCACACGGCCGCTGCCGAAGTCCTGGCTGACATACGCGGCGCTGGACGTGGAGCTGCTGGTGGAGCTGCGGTACGCGCTCGCGACGGAGCTGGAGCGGCAGGGAAAGCTCGCCTGGGCCGAGGAGGAGTTCGCCGCGCTGCTCGCCGCGCCGCCGCCGAAGCCGCGGACCGACCCGTGGCGGCGCACCTCCGGCATCCACAAGGCGCGCGGCTCGCGGGCCCTGGCGAGGGTGCGGACGCTGTGGCACGCCCGGGACGACGTGGCCCGCCACCGCAACGTGGCGCCGGGCCGGGTGCTCCCGGACGCCGCGATCGTCGCCGCGGCGCAGGCCGATCCGGCTGATCACGCGGCGCTGTCCGGGCTGCCGGGTTTCGGCGGACGCGCCGCGCGCCGACTCGGCGAGGTCTGGCTCCGGGCGCTGGCCGAGGCGCGGGCGCTGCGGGACGCGGAGCTGCCGCCGGCGACGGTGCCGAGCGACGGCCCGCCGCCGGCCCACCGCTGGGCGGACCGGGATCCGGTGGCGGCCAAGCGGCTGGCCCGGTGCCGGGCCGTGGTGAACCACCTGTCCGAGGAGCTGATGGTGCCCCCGGAGAATCTGCTGAGCCCGGACGCGGTGCGGCGGCTGGCCTGGTCTCCCCCGAATCCGCTGTCGCACCAGGCGACGGTGGACGCGCTGCGCGGTTACGGCGCCCGCCAGTGGCAGCTGGACCTGACGGCGGCGCAACTCGCCACGGCCCTGTCCGACGACTGACGGGCCGCGGTGATCAAGGCGTGGTTGCGTGTCGGGCCGGCGGGTCGCAGCGATGACGCCTTGATCATCGCGGCTGTCAGGCGCGTTCGGCCGCGCTGCGTAACACGCAGAACTCGTTGCCCTCCGGGTCAGCGAGCACGACCCAGCCCTTGCCGTCCGGCACGCGCCGATCGTCAACCAGGGTCGCGCCCAGACCCAGCAGGCGCTCAACCTCCTGGTCCCGGGTGCGGTCCCGCGGCTGCAGGTCCAGGTGCAACCGGTTCTTCACCGTCTTGCCGTCCGGCACGGTGACGAACAGCAACCCCGGCCCGCCGTCCGGCGGCAGGATCAGATGCTCGATGTGGTCCGGCAGGTTCGGGTCGTCCGGATCCTCCTGGTAGCCGGTCACCTCCGACCAGAACTGCGCCAGTCGGTACGGGTCCAGACAGTCGAACGTGATGTGGCGTACCAAAGAAGTCATGCTCTTTCCTCTCGTCAACGCGGCCGAACCGTAACCGACGCCAGACCGCGAAAACGACCGAATTGGCGTCGTGCGCGGGGCGCACGTCCTGGTGGCCGACCTGAGAGTCAAGATCGCAAGAAAGTTGCGGATGCCCGTTGCAGGTGGGCAACTCTTGACGAGCAGCCCTGGCTCGGCCTACCGTCCGGGCCACGACCCTCTCCAGCCGGAGGAAATCTCCATGACCTCATCCGCACGCACCGCCGCATGGGAACGCGCCGTCCGATCCAGACGACTGACGCGCGCCCTGGTCGCCGCGGCCGGCGCGTCCGCGCTGCTGCTCAGCATCGGCGTCGCGTCCGCCGCCACCGCCACGTCTGACGAGAAGGACGAGGACGCCACCCGGAACGTCCTCTACACCGACTGGACCACCACGGCCGACTTCGCCGCCGGAACGGCCGAAGGCGCCTCTGCCGCGGGCGACGCGCTCACCATCGACAGCGTCGCCGGCACATTCGACTACACCGACCCGTTCGGCGACGGATCTTCCCGCGCGTACGAGTACGCCCGCTGGACCTCCCAGTCGGTCGACCTCGGCTTCAACGCCACCGAAGCCATCCCCTCATGGAGCGCGGAGACCCCCGGCGGCACCTGGGTCCAGATCAACATGCGCGGCGTCACCGAAGCCGGCAACACCACGAAGTGGTTCATCCTCGGCCGCTGGGCCGCCGACGACAACGAGATCCACCGCACCTCGGTGTCCGGGCAGGGCGACGACGACGGCTTCGTCGCGATCGACACCTTCGTCGCCAGCGACGGGCACGCCTGGAGCAGCTACCAGCTCCAGGTGACGCTGCTGCGCCCCGCCGGCACGACGCAGACCCCCTCCGTGCGGACCGTCGGCGCGGTCGCCTCGCAACTGCCGGGCAAGGACAAGGCCGAGGCGAGCACACCGTCCGGCGTGGTGAAGACGCTCGACGTGCCGCAGTACTCCCAGGAGATGCACGTCGGCCACTACCCGCAGTGGGACAACGGCGGCGAAGCCTGGTGCAGCCCCACCTCGACGTCGATGGTGCTCGGCTACTGGGGCGTCGGCCCGGCGCCCGCGGATTACGACTGGGTGGAGCCCAAGCCCCACCACGACCCATGGGTCGACTACGCCGCCCGCAACACGTTCGACTACAACTACGACGGCACCGGCAACTGGCCGTACAACACCGCGTACGCCGCCCAGTTCGGGATGAACGCCTTCGTCACCCGGCTGCGCTCCCTCAACGAGGCCGAGCAGTTCATCGCGGCCGGCATCCCGCTGGTGATCTCGGCGTCCTGGAAGAAGAACGAGGTGCCAGGCGCCGGCTACAGCACCAATGGCCACCTGGCGCTGATCGTCGGCTTCGACGCGGCCGGCAACCCGGTGATGAACGACCCGTTCGCGCACACGAACGACGGCGTCAGGAAGACCTTCGGCCGCGCTGAGTTCGAGAAAGCGTGGCTGGGTCACAGCGGCGGGCTCACGTACGTGATCCACCCGCCGGGCGTGCCGCTGCCGCCCGCGCCCGATCAGCCCAACTGGTAATCCCCTCCACCGCGGGAGCGTCCCGGCGACAACGGCGTCGCCGGGGCGCTCCTCGTGTGTCGGGGCCTCGGGTCGCGGCCTCGGGTCGCCGCGTCCTGTGTCGGACCCGCCGGATAGCCTCTCGGCATGCCCAGACACGCGGCCCTGCTACGCGGCATCAACGTCGG
>WHSM01000432.1 GCA_009380105.1 Micromonosporaceae bacterium | reverse complement strand
CGCTCGGCAAAGCCTACGGCCGAGGCCCCAGCGCCGTCACGGCCACCCGGCGCGCCCTTGTCACGGTTCACAGCTCGTCGCCGCCCCAGAAATCGCGAGGGCACCGCCACACCTCCAAGAGTCGCACTCCCTGTTAACTCAGCGGAGATCCGACCTGGCGGTTGTCCGAAAGCGCGCCCCTCGCCCCGGCTCTGCATCGATCGATCCGTGGCGCCGGCCTGATCGCAGGATGCGGAACGTCGTCACCTACACACCCACAAGGTCTGACGATCCTCCGGCTGACGGCAGGATCTGTCTCGGCCGCCCGGCGCTGGGTGCGCAGCCATATTCGGTTGCCGCTACCCCGGAGGCTGGCGGAAGGTGTGCCGCGTGCGAATCCAGCGCGAGACCCCAGCCCATGTCGCGGCCGTCCGGGAGACGACCGAGGCGGCCTTCGCTCGCCCGGACCAGTCTGACCGGTCGCTTCCCGAAGTGGCGCTGTTGGACCAACTGCGCGCCCACGACGCATGGCTGCCCGCCCTGTCCCTCGTCGCTCTCGACGCCAGCGGCGTGGTCGGGCACGTGCTGTGCACGCGGGCGTGGGTCGACACCGCGCCAGCCCTCGCCCTGGGACCCCTGAGCGTGCACCCCGAGCATCAGCGTCGCGGCGTCGGCAGCGCCCTCGTGCACGCCGTGCTCGGCGCCGCCGACGCTCTGGACGAGCCCCTCGTGGTGCTGCTCGGCGATCCGCGGTACTACTCGCGATTCGGATTCCGACTCGCCGGCGACCACGGCATCGCGTCCCCGAGGCCGGAGTGGCGATCCCACCTCCAGGCCCGCACGCTCACCGCGTACCCGGCGTCGCTGACCGGCCGGTTCGACTACGCGGACCCGTTCTACCGGGTCTGAGAGGCCCCGCATCGCCGCGCTCACAGGCCGTCGCCACATGGCGTGTCACGGCGTTGCCACACGGCGTATCACGCCGTCAATCCGCCGTATGACCTATTACCGGGCCAGCGCCGAGCGTGCCAGCATGCCCTCTGCCCCGCGCGCCAGCACGCGGGTCTAACACGCGGGTCTAACCGGAGGAAGCATGCGCGACAAGCACACCGAGAACGACGACAAGAACCTGGATCGACGGGGAGTCCTGCGCCACGCGGGAGCCGTGGTCGCCGGAGCGGCCGGCGCCGCCGTGGTGGGCGGCGTGGCCGCGACACCAGCGGCCGCCGACCCCGGCGACCCGGTGACACTCGGCGCGTCCCACGACGCCGGGACCACCACCACCTCGATCAAGACCGGCAGGACCGCTGGCGGCACGGTCGCTCTCCAGAACACCGGGCTCGACAGCCAGAGCTTCGGCGGACCGCAGCTCACGCTCGCGCCGAGCACATCGGAGTACCTCTCGGCGGACGCGCCCGCCGGCAGCATGATGCTCGCCTCCGACGGCTGGGTGATGACCGCTCCGCCGGACGGCGCGGGCGGCGCGTACCACAACCACTTCCTGTACGACTCGATCAACTCGACATTCACCGTGCCGGTCGCCGTGCACCGCGCCGTCGACAGCCGCTACACCAAGAACGACCGCTCGCGTCTGTTCAGCACCTCCGGGAAGTTCGACAGCGCCGGGCGCCTGCTGGCGGGCAAGACGGTCCACCTGGACCTCAGCGGCCTGGTGCAGTTCTCGTGGGGCGTCTTCGTCAACGTGGTGACCTTCGGCCAGCAGGGCAACGGCTTCATCACCGTCTGGCCGTACGGTCTGCCGAAGCCCACTCCGGCGACGGTCCAGTACTACAAGGGCCACAGCGTCCGGAACACGACCCTCTCACCGGTCGGCTTCACCGAGACCCGCTCCGACGTGCTGAGCATCTGGTCCAGCGCGACGACCCACTTCACCATCGACGTCCTGGGCGTCGTCATCAACCACTGGGCGTCGCTCGCCGACTCGCCGATGCGCTACGCGACGTCGGCGTCCAAGGCCGGCGTTCAGAGCGAGGCGTGGAGCCGCCGCCAGGCGGCCTTCGCCAAGAAGATCACCGAGTGGTCCGGCGAGCACTGAGAGTCAGTTAACCACTGCGGCGTGGTCGCGGCCTTGTGACCAGGCCGCGGTCACGCCGTCGTCGCGTCTGGGCGCAACCGGGATGGCCGTCAGCGGGGGCCGCCTCGAGGACCGCGGGATCGCCGGTTGCCCCCGCTCTGGACTCCTGGCAGGCCGGTCTGGACCGCACGGTCGGGGCCGGCCCGGACCGCACGGTCGCGGCGGATGTCGATCACCGTGGCCGGCGGGTCCAACATGCTCGCCCCGCAGACATCGACCACCGGATCGGCGCCGCCTGCTCGGCGTACCGCCGCTTGATGTGTCTCCGCCTCCTCCGCCGCGGAGGCCCCCTTCACCGCGACCACGTGACCGCCGACTGCCGTCAACGGCAGACACCACGCCGCGAGCCGGTCCAGCGGCGCGAGCGCCCGTGAGACCACCACCTCGGCGGGGGAGAGGCGATCCGCGGCGTCCTCAGCGCGGGCCCGCATCACACTGACCCGCTCCAGGCCCAAGGCCGCCACGACCTCCTCCAGGAAGGTCGCGCGCCGCAGCAGCGGCTCCAGCAGCACCACGGTCAGATCCGGGCGGGCGATCGCGAGCGGTATCCCGGGCAGGCCGGCCCCGGAGCCGACGTCGACCACCGAGGCGCCGTCCGGAATCCGCTCCGCCACGGCGACGCTGTTGAGCAGATGCCGCTCCCACAGGCGGGGGGCCTCGCGAGGGCCGATCAGGCCGCGCACCACGCCATCGGTCGCGAGCAGCTCCGCATACCGCTGGGCACGCGCGAGCCCTTCGCCGAAGTAGTGCTCTGCCGCGGCGCGGACCGCATCCGGCGGCGTGTGGCGCCACGACCGAGCCGGCTCGTCCGGCTGCGAGGGCATCAGTCGGTGTCGGGGTGCACCACGACGTAGCGGTCCGGCTCCTCGCCCTCCGACTCGCTCACCACGCCGTCCGTCGCGTTGATGACGTCGTGCACGCACTTGCGCTCGAACGCGCTCATCGGCGCCATCCGCACCAGCTCGCCGTGCTCGCGGACCTGCTCGGCGGCGTTGCGCGCGGTGGCCGCGAGCTCCTTGCGCCGTGCGTCCCGGTAGCCGCCGACGTCGAGCATCAACCGGCTCGGCACGCGGGTGCCGCGGTAGACGGCGAGTCGGGTCAGCTCCTGCAGCGCCTCCAGCGTGACGCCGCGCTGGCCGACCAGGTCCTGCAACGAACCGGAGACCGCCACCATGGCGCGGTCGTTCTGCACGTCCATGTCGATGTCGCCGTCGTAGTCGAGGATGTCCAAAAGGCCCTCGAGGTAGTCGGCGGCGATGTCGCCTTCGCGGATCAGGAGGTCGGTGTCGGGTTGGCTCGGCTTCTCGGCCGGGGTCTCCCCGTCCGCCTGATCCACCGCGTCCGGCTCGTCGGTGGCGGTCTGCGCGGACGTATCCGAGGTGCTCGCTTCAGTCACGGTTGAAACTCCAAAGGTGCGGCGCTTGGGCACAGCGCGTGCTTTCGGTGGTGGGGTGACCCCCTGCGTTGGCTTCGGCACGGGG
>WHSM01000070.1 GCA_009380105.1 Micromonosporaceae bacterium | reverse complement strand
CCCGCCGAGATTCCGGTGCGCCAGCTCGGCGGTAAGTTCCTGACGGCCGCGTGGGAGGTGCTGCGCCGGGTGCCGCCGGACGCGCCGGTCACGTACACCGAGTACGCCGCGCTCGCCGGCCGCCCGGCGGCGGTGCGGGCCGCCGCGCAGGCCTGCGCCCGGAACGCCGCCGCGCTGTACGTGCCGTGCCACCGGGTGGTCCGGATCGGCGGCGCGCTCGGCGGGTTCCGTTGGGGCCTGCCCGTGAAGCGGTGGCTGCTCGACCACGAGTCCGCCCCGGCGAGCTGACGGCGGGCGTGGCGCCAGTGCGCCGCCCCGGTCACAGCGCGGGCGAGCCCGGCGCCGCGACCGGCGGCGACCCGGGCGCCGCCTCGCCGGCCGGCGCTCGGCGTGCGCCGAACCGCTCGATCAGGCGGGTCACCACCAGACCCACGACGATCGCCGCGGCCGCGTACGCGACAGGATGGAGATCCCTCGACACCCGCATCGAGGCTTCCATCAGCTGCCCGAGCAGCAGCACGCCGAGCATCGTCCCGAACAGCCCGCCGCGGCGGCCGTACAGGCTGACCCCGCCGATCAGGACCGCGCCGAGCGCGTACAGGCTCCACTCCGTCCCGATCACGGCCGCCTGCGGGCCGACGGTGTAGCGCGGCAGCAGCATGCCGGCGCCGGCGGCCACCAGACAGGAGCCCAGGATCGCCAGCGTCGCCGCGAAGCCCCCGCCGGCGCCCCTCGGCTCCGGAGGGTTGCCCGTGGTCCGGGCGGCCCCGACCGCCCGCCGGATCGGCCCGAACAGGCACAGCAGGCCCGCCAACAGCGAGATCGCCGCGACGCCGGCGAAGATGTGCGGGGTGTAACGCGACGGGTCGTACAGCCGCAGCAGCCCCGCTGACGGCACACGTCCCACCAGCAACGGCGTCCCGGCGGCGACCACCACGCCCACGGCCAGGCTGGCGGCCCAGGCCGGCGCGCGCAGGGCGACGGTCAGGATCGTGATCAGCGCCGCAGCGCCGACGGCGGCGGTCAGCGCCACCCCGATGCCCAGGGGCACGCTGGTCTCGGCGTACCCGGCGAGGAGCACGCTGGATGACATGGCGATCAGCCCGACAGCGAGGTTGGGCACGGCCGCGCGCACCGACCACGCCATCGCCACGGCCAGCAGGCCCAGTAGGGCCGCGCTCTGCGGCAGGAACGGGACCTCGGCGATCCCGAACCGGACGCCGACCCCGAAGTGCAGCGCGGCGCCGACCGCGACCACGGCGAGCGCCAGCACCGCTTCCCAGACGAAGTGGACGCCGAGCCGGTCGTGTCCGTCCACTTCGGCCACGGCCCCGCCGGCCGGCGGCACAGCGCCCGCCACCGGCGCGCCAGGCTCCGGCGGGGCTGTGAGCTGCTTCGTGGGCTCATCCTGCTCAGACGTTCCCGGGCCGGCGCCCGGCTGCGTAAGACTGTCGTTCGCCATCCCTGCTCCCTCACCCGACTCCCCCACGCCGGTGTCATCGAAACGAGGCGCCCCGCGGCGCCTCAGGCACCGTACCCACCTGTGCGCCCCGGCGACAGGCCGCAACGCCGAGCCAACCCCTTGACCTGAAGCGAGGTTGAGGTTGCAAGGTCGTCCTCGTGGCACTCCAGACGACCGGCGAGCGCGCGGAAAATGGGAAGAGACCAACGCCCTTTCCTCGGTACGGTCACGACATGCCGTCACTAAGCCCTCAACCGGAGCCCGACCCGGACCCCGAGAAACGCCGGTCCACCCGCCGACGGCACCCCTTGGCCAACCTGTGGCGAATCCGCGCCTACCTGCGTCCGTACGCCTGGCACATGACGGTGATGACGCTCGCCACCATGCTCGCGATGGCCGCCAGCATCGCGATCCCGCTCGTCATCCAGGCCGTGGTGGACGGTCCGGTCAAGGACGGCGACGCCGCGGGGCTGCCGCTGCTCGGCCTCGCCGCGCTCGGCCTCGGCGTCGCCGAAGCGGTGCTGCACTTCCTGCGGCGCTGGATCCAGGCGGAGGCGGCGCTCGGCATGGAGGCGTCGATCCGCTCCTCCCTGTACGCCCACCTGCAGCGCCTGTCCGTGGCCTTCCACAGCCGGTGGCAGTCCGGACAGCTGCTGTCCCGGGCCACCAGCGACCTGGCCACGATTCGCCGGTTCCTCTCGTTCGGGGCACCGTTTCTGCTGGTCAGCGCGTTGACGTACGTCGTCGTGATCGTGCTGCTGATCCGCCTGCACTGGCCGCTCGGGCTGTTGGTCGCCGCCAGCGGACTGCCGCTGTTCCTGTCCGCGAAGCGGTTCGGCGCCAATTACCTGGCGGTGTCCCGGCAGCAGCAGGACCAGCAGGGCGACGTGGCGACCCAGGTCGAGGAGACCGCCCACGGAATGCGGACGATCAAGGCGTTCGGCCGCAGCCGTGAGGTGTACCGCCGCTTCGACATCCGCGCCGTCCGCCTCCACGACACGGCCGTGCGCAAGGCCGGACTGGTGGCCCGGTTCTGGGCGCTGCTGGACCTGGTGCCCGCCGTGACCCTCGGCGTGGTGCTGGTGGCGGGCGCCGTGGCGGTGAACGCTGGCCAGATGACGCTGGGCGGCCTGGTCGCGTTCGCGTCGCTGCATCTGATGCTGGCCTGGCCGATCGAGGCGATGGGCTGGATCCTGGCCATCGCCCAGGAGGCGATGACCGCCGCCGACCGGCTCCACGAGGTGTTCGACACGGAGCCGACCGTCGTGGACTCCCCGGCCGCCGTCGCGCTGGCGCCCGCCGCGGTGAAGGGAAGGCTGCGGTTCGAAAACATCGGGTTCACGTACCCAGGCGCCGACCTGCCGGTGCTCAGATCGGTGGACCTCGAGATCGCGCCCGGCGAGACCATGGCTCTCGTCGGCGTCACCGGCTCCGGCAAGAGCACACTCGCCGCGCTGGTCCCGCGCCTGCAGGATCCGACTCGGGGCCGGATCACGCTCGACGGCCACGACCTGCGGGACCTCACCCTGGACTCGCTGCGGCGCAACGTCGCCATGGCCTTCGAGGAGCCGACGCTGTTCTCCATGAGCGTCCGGGAGAACCTGACGCTGGGCCGGCCGGACGCCTCCGACGCCGACGTCGCCGAGGCGCTGCGGGTGGCGCGGGCCGAGTTCGTCCGCGACCTGCCGTGGGGCCTGGACACCCGGATCGGTGAGCAGGGCATGTCGCTGTCCGGCGGCCAGCGGCAGCGGCTCGCACTGGCCCGCGCCGTGGTCGTCAAACCGAAGGTGCTGGTGCTGGACGACCCGCTCTCCTCCCTGGACGTGCACACCGAGGCGCAGGTGGAGGAGGCGCTGCGGCGGGTGCTCGCCGGGGCGACCGCGCTGGTGGTGGCGCACCGTCCGAGCACCGTCGCGCTCGCCGACCGGGTGGCGCTGCTGGAGGACGGCCGGATCACGGCCGTCGGCCGCCACTCCGACCTGCTCGCGTCGGTCCCGACGTACCGGGCGGTGCTCTCGGCCGAGGCGGAGGAGGTGAGCGCCCGATGAGTCGCCGAGCCACAAGCGTCGATGTGGACGCGTGGCGGGGCCGGGCCGCCGAGGAGGACGCGGAGCGCACGGCCGCTGAAGGCTCCGACGTCCGCTCGGTGCTGCGGCTGCGGGGACGGAGCCGCACGTTGCTGCGGTCCCTGCTGCGACCGCACCGCAGGCTGATGCTCTGGGCGGTGGCGCTGCTGCTGACGCAGAACGCGGCGGCGATGGCCGCCCCGTACCTGGTCAAGGTCGGCATCGACACCGGCGTGCCGGCGCTGCGGGCCGATGACACCACGGTGCTGGTGTGGGTGGCTCTGGCGTTCGCGGTCTCCGCCGGGGCCGAGTACGTCGCCAAGCGCGGCTTCGTGCTCGCCAGCGGCCGGATCGGCCAGGCGGTGCTGTTGGACCTGCGGCGCCGGGTGTACCGGCACTTCCAACGCCTGTCGCCGGCCTTCCACGAGCGGTACACCTCCGGCAAGACGATCTCCCGGATGACCAGCGACATGGACTCCATCTCGGAGCTGGCCGACGGCGGGATCGAGGATCTGCTCCTGGCGGGGCTGTCGGTGGTCAGCATCGCCGGCATGCTGCTCTGGCTGGACCTGGAGCTCGCGCTGGTGACGCTCGTGTCGTTCCCGTTCCTGCTCTGGATCTCGGCGTGGTTCCGGCGCAACTCGGCGGTCGCGTACCGGCGCACCAGGGAGACGATCGCGCTCGTGATCGTGCACTTCGTGGAGTCGCTCGGCGGCATCGGGGCGGTGCAGGCGTTCCGGCGCCAGGAGCGCAACCAGGCGATCTTCGACGCCGTCAACGACGACTTCCGGCTGGCGAACCGGCGCGCGTTCCGCCTGATCAGCACCTTCGCGCCAGTCGTGAAGCTGATCGGCAACGTGACGGTCGCGGTGGTGCTGACGTACGGCGGCTGGCTGGTGTTGCGCGGCGAGACAGAGCTGGGCGTGCTCGCCGCGTTCCTGCTGTACCTGCGGCGGTTCTTCGAGCCGATGCAGGAGCTGTCGATGTTCTACAACTCGCTGCAGTCGGCCACGGCCGCGCTGGAGAAGCTGGCCGGCGTCCTGGACGAGCGCCCCGACGTGGCCGAGCCGGCGGCGCCTGTGCCGCTGCGGCGACCGGCGCGTGGCGATGTCGCGCTGCGTGGGGTGTCGTTCCACTACCGGCCGGACACGCCGATCCTGCCGCCGCTCGATCTCGAGATCCCCGGTGGTCAGACGGTCGCGGTCGTCGGCGCCACGGGGGCCGGCAAGAGCACCGTCGCGAAGCTGGTCACCCGGTTCTACGACCCGGTCGATGGCTCGGTGCTGCTGGACGGCGTGGATCTGCGGGATCTCGCAGAGGACGACCTGCGACGCGCCGTCGTGATGGTGACCCAGGAGAACTTCCTGTTCTCCGGCACGGTCGCCGAGAACATCGAGTTCGGCCGGCCCGGGGCGTCCCGGGACGCGGTGGAGGCGGCGGCCCGCGCGATCGGCGCCGACGCGTTCATCCGGGCGTTCCCCGAGGAGTACGACACCGAGGTGCGCAAACGCGGCGGGCGGCTCTCGGCCGGGCAGCGGCAACTGGTGGCGTTCGCTCGCGCGTTCCTCGCCGATCCTGCGGTGCTGATCCTGGACGAGGCGACCTCGTCGCTGGACCTGCCGAGCGAACGCGCGGTGCAGCGGGCGCTGCGGACTATCCTGGCTGAGCGCACCGCGATCGTGATCGCGCACCGCCTGTCCACAGTGGAGATCGCCGACCGGGTGCTGGTGCTCGACTCCGGCCGGGTGGTCGAAGACGGCCCGCCCTCCGCGCTGGTCGACAGAGGCGGCCCGTACGCCCAACTGCACGAGCAGTGGCGCGACAGCTTGCTCTGATGTCGCGGGCGGGTCAGAGCAGCTGGCCTAGGGTCAGGGCGTCCGGGGATGCCCGTAGCTCGGTGAAGCCCACGCGGTGGTAGAAGGCGATCGCGCGCTCGTTGCGCCGGCCGACGCCGAGATGCACGCCCGGCGAGCCACGCTCGCGCAGCGCGTCGCACAGGGTCGCCATCATGCGTCGCCCGTGTCCCGCGCCCTGGCAGCGGGGCAGCAGATCGATGTGGAGATGCGACGGGTGGGTCGCCGTGATCTCGGGGGCGGCGCGCGGCGGACGGTGGATCAGGTGCGCGAGCCGGTCGTCGCGGGTCCACGTCGGACGGACGGCAGGATCGGGCTCCGGGTAACGACGCCGAAGCGCCGGCCACCACAGCCGCTCGGCCCGCGCCTCGAAGTCGCGCGTGTCCAGCGCGCCCAGCACATAGCCGGCCACGCCCTCCCCGTCGACCAGCGCGATCGCCAGCGACTGCTCCAACTCCAGGTACGGCCCCACATACAGGTGGCCCAGCAGATCGGGGTCCCGGCACAGCGCGGAGGCATCCCCGCCGCTGTCCCCGGTCGCGAGGCAGACCCGGTACAGGTCGGCGCGGTCGCCGGGCCGGCACCGGCGGATCTCGGCCAGCGCTACCCCAGCCCCGCCTCGCGCGCCACCGCGCCGAGATCGATCTCGATCGGCCACGGCTGCTCCACAGTGAACACCCCGGCACGCGGGCTGTGCTCGTAGTACTTCCCCAACTCGGTGAGCCGGTACTCAACCACCGACAGCGTCGGCTCCTGCTCCACCCGCCAATAGCACGGAATCCCGGCCTCCGCGTACACCGCCGGCTTCGTCACCCGATCCTCGGTCTTCGAGCTCGGCGAAACGATCTCCACCACCAAAGGCACATCCACAGCGCGCAGCTTCTGACGCTTTCTGTCGCGGCGGTAGACCACGACATCCGGGCGGCGGGTGTTGCGGCCATCTTCGGTCAAGATCACATCGACATCATGGGTGGCGGACCAGGCTTCGGGCGACAGCGACCGCAGGTGAGCAGTCAGCATGTGGGCGATCTCGTTGTGCTCGGGCAGCGGTGAGGGTGTCATGTGCAGGGCTCCATCGACGATCTCGTACCGGTAGTCGTCCGGCAGGCGGTCGAGATCCTCGGCAGTCCAGTCGTCGCGCACCGGCGCGGGCTCCACCGGCTGGGAGAGCGCAGCGGTCATCGGGGGACCTCCCTGGTCTCGGGTCGCGCCGACGCTATCGACGGGGTCCGACATAACTGTGAGGGTACGCGGCCACCCACGCCGGCCTGGAGTAATGAACGGGCGAGCGGCGGGAGTGCTCCGTACCATCGGCAAACATGAGCGCACCGAGGCCGCGCCGGCTTCCCGACAAACCCAGCCTGGACGGGCTGGAAGACACGTGGGGTCGGCGCTGGGACGAGGAGAAGACGTACGCCTTCGACCGCTCCAAGCAGCGCGCCGAGGTATACGCCATCGACACTCCCCCGCCCACGGTCTCCGGCTCGCTGCACATCGGGCACGTGTTCTCCTACACCCACACCGACCTGATCGCCCGCTACCAGCGGATGCGCGGCAGGACGGTCTTCTACCCGATGGGCTGGGACGACAACGGGCTGCCGACCGAGCGGCGGGTGCAGCACTACTTCGGAGTCAGGTGCGACCCTTATCTGCCGTACGAGCCTGAGTTCCAGCCGCCAGAGCAGCCCGGCAAGGAGCAACAGCCCGTCTCGCGGCGCAACTTCATCGAGCTGTGCCACCGGCTGACCGCGATCGACGAGGAGGCGTACGAGCGGATCTGGCGCCGGCTGGGCCTGTCGGTGGACTGGACGTATCTCTACACCACGATCGGCGACGCCGCCCGGGCCGCGAGCCAGCGCGCGTTCCTCCGGAACCTGGCGCGGGACGAGGCGTACTCGGCGCATGCGCCGACGCTGTGGGACGTCACGTACGGCACCGCCGTGGCCCAGGCCGAGTTGGAGGACCGGGAGCGGCCGGGCGCGTACCATCGCCTGCTCTTCACCGACGGCTACGGCAAGTCCGTGCCGATCGAGACCACCCGGCCAGAGCTGTTGCCAGCGTGCGTGGCCGCCGTGTGCCACCCGGACGACGAGCGCTATCAGCACCTGATCGGGACCAGGCTGCGCACGCCGCTGTTCGACGTAGAGGTGCCGGTGCACGCGCACCGGCTCGCCGAGCCGGACAAAGGGTCCGGGGTCGCGATGGTGTGCACGTTCGGCGACCTGACCGACGTGACCTGGTGGCGGGAGCTGAACCTGCCGACCCGCGCGATGATCGGCCGGGCCGGGCGCGTCGTGGCGGACCCTCCGGAGAGCGTGGCGCCGGCGCCGTACGCGGAGATCTCGGGCCTGACCGCCAAGCAGGCCCGGCGGCGGATCGCGGAGCTGCTGGCCGCGGCCGGGGCGCTGGACGGCGAGCCGCGCGAGATCACCCACCCGGTGAAGTTCTACGAGCGCGGCGAGCAGCCCCTCGAGATCGTGACGACCCGGCAGTGGTACCTGCGCAACGGCGGCCGGGACACCCCGCTCCGGGAGCAGCTGCTCGATCGCGGCGCGGAGCTCACGTGGACGCCGGAGTTCATGCGCCACCGCTATCAGCACTGGGTGGAAGGGCTGACCGGGGACTGGCTGATCAGCCGGCAGCGCTATTTCGGGGTGCCGATCCCGGTCTGGCACCGCCTCGACGAGATGGGCCTGCCGATGTACGACGCTCCGCTGGTCCCGTCCGAAGGGGAGCTGCCGGTGGACCCGTCGTCGCAGGCCCCGCCGGGCTTCGACGAGTCGCAGCGCGGCCGGCCCGGCGGATTCATCGCCGACCCGGACGTGATGGACACCTGGGCCACGTCGTCGCTCACCCCGCAGCTCGCCGGCGGCTGGGAACGCGACCCCGACCTGTACGGCCGGGTGTTCCCGATGGACCTGCGTCCCCAGAGCCACGAGATCATCCGCACCTGGCTGTTCTCCACCGTGGTGCGCAGCCATCTGGAGCACGGCGTGCTGCCGTGGCGCCGGGCGGTGATCTCCGGTTGGATCCTGGACCCGGACCGCAAGAAGATGTCCAAGTCGCGCGGGAAGGCCGTGACACCTGACGAATGGCTGGACAAGTACGGCGCCGACGCCGTCCGGTACTGGGCCGCCTCTGGCCGGCGGGCATGGACACGGCGTTCGACGAGAACCAGATGCGCGTCGGCCGGCGATTGGCGGTCAAGCTGCTCAACGCCGCGAAGTTCGTGCTCGGCCTGCGCCCGGCGCCCGGTGACGAGGTCGCGCTCGGCCAACCCGGCGTCGCGGTGCCGCAGGGCCCGATCGGTGAGCCACTGGACCGGGCCATGCTCACGGCGCTCGCAACGGTGGTCGGTGACGCCACGGCCGCCTTCGAGCGGTACGACCACACAGCGGCCCTGGATGCGACGGAGCGCTTCTTCTGGATGTTCTGCGACGACTACCTGGAGCTGGTCAAGGAGCGGGCGTACGGCACGCGCGGACCCGACGGCGCGCGGTCGGCGCAGGCGGCGCTGGCGCTCGCGGTGTCGGTGCAGCTACGGCTGTTCGCGCCGTTCCTGCCGTACGCCGCCGAGGAGGTCTGGTCCTGGTGGCGGTACGGCTCGGTGCACCGCGCGCCGTGGCCGACCCCCGGCGAGCTGACCCGGCC
The DNA here is from genome assembly GCA_009380105.1 of Micromonosporaceae bacterium. Lineage (GTDB taxonomy): Bacteria > Actinomycetota > Actinomycetes > Mycobacteriales > Micromonosporaceae > WHSM01. The sequence goes on along the minus strand of WHSM01000070.1, from coordinate 5,781 downwards.
GCTGGCAGCCGGCGCCCCGGCCGGTGGCGACGCCGACGGGGCCGGGCCCGAGTTGCTGGCCGCTGTGAGCGGGGCGCTCTCGCAGGTGCGGCGGGCCAAGTCGGACCGCAAGCTGTCGATGCGCACCGAGGTCGGGCTGGTCGAGATGGTGGCTCCGGCGCCGGACGCGGCGCTGCTGACGCAGGCGGCCGCTGACTTGGCGGCTGCTGGCCGGATCGACACGCTGGACATTCGGACCGGCGACGTCTCGGAGCTGATCGTCGCCTGCGCCTTCTGACCCTGTGCCTGCTGACCCCGCGGCTCCGGGGGCAGCGCGTGCCGCCGCGAGTGGGGCTCCGGCGTCACCCGGCGGGGGCGGGCAGCAGACCGGAGTCGAGCTCGCCGGCGCGTTCGGCGTCCTGAGCGGCGGCCGAGTCGCTGTCGCGCAGCTGCTTCTCCAGCTCCCGCTGGGCGGCGCGGGCGGCGGCAGCGGCGCGCTCGGGACTCGGCGCGACTCCGCGCAGGGTGTCGTGGATCAGGCTGGCGGCCGCCGCCATGTAGGACACGAAGGGGTGGTACGACGCGGCGCGCAGCACATCGGTGTCCTTGCCGTTGATCCACGCCTCGTCACCGGCGCACGCGTCGTGACCCAGCGACGGGGTGTACGTGTCGACATAGACCGCCCCGGTGCGCTTGGCCGCCTGACGGATCGCCCGGTTCAACGCCTGCTCGATCTGGTCGGCCCAACGGTAATCCCCGTCGGCGAACGGGATCACGTCCGGACAGGTGCCCTTGGGCGGCACGATCCGCGGATAGCCCACGATCACCACGGCAGCCTGCGGCGAGCGCTGCCGGACGCCGCGCAGCACAGCTGTGACGTTGTCGCGGATCGCCGTCATGTTGGCCCGCACCGTGTCCACGCCATCGACCGTGAAGTGCTCGCGACACGGCGAGCCGGTGGGGTCGGACTCGCGCAGCGTGGGGCACACCCCGACGAGGTTGCCGAAGGTGCCGAAGTCGTTGCCGCCGATCCCCACCGTGACCAGGTCGGTGTCGGCGCGCAGCGCGTCGAACTGCGGCTCGTTCGTCCCGAGCGGAATCGCCTGCGGCTCGGTCATGTGCCTGGTGGCCGCGCCGCCGCAGCTCACGTCGGTGTAGTCGTCCAACCCGAGCGACTGGCTCAGGAGCGAGGGATAGTTGTTCGTCGACCGCCCGCAGCCGATCGGGTCCAGACGCAGGAACGGGATGAACGGCCCCGAGGTGTACGAGTCGCCGAGCGCCACGTACCGCTGGATGTCGAGGGCCGCGTCGGGCTCTGGCCGGGCGGAGGCCGCCATGGCCGGGCCCAGGGTCGCGACGAACGCCAGAAGGATTGCCGCGGCGAGGAACCGGAAGGCTGCGCGTGGGCTCATGAGCTTCCCCCGAAAGCGAGTTAGGTGTCCCGAGCGTCGACGCGGGCACGTCAGGTGTCAAGATCGCGGCCGGCACGGCGCCGCAGCGTCCACCTTACGGCCGAACACCGCGATCCCTGGTTCAGTCCGCGAAGAGCGTGCGCTTCAGGGCCGGCACGGACGGCAACGCCGACGAACGCTTCGAGCTGGGCCTCGACGTGCTGGTGCGCGGCATCAAGGCGTCCCGCTGACGCCAGGGCCGCGTGGCGGCGTGCTTTTGTCGTACCCGTTGACCATGGTTGAGCAATGACCACGCTCCTGCTGGTGTTGCTCTGCCTTGCCGTCGGCGGGGCCTTGGGCTGGTTCGCGGCGCAGTCGCGGGCCGTCGGGGAGACCGCTCGCCTGTCCGCCACCCTGGAGGCGACCCGGGCCGGCGAGGCGCGGCTGGAGCAGTCGCTGCGGGCGCTGTCACACGAAGCCGGCAGGGAGCACAGCGCGGTGCTCAACCAGCTCATCGCCCCGCTGCAACAGTCTCTGCTGCGGTACGAGGACCGCGTCGCCCAGCTGGAGCGCGACCGCGTTGACGCGTACGCCGCCCTCCGCTCCCAGGTCGGCGCGATGCGCGACACCTCCGAGCTGCTGCGCGCCGAGACCCGGCAGCTCGTCTCCGCGCTGCGGGCGCCGCAGGTGCGGGGTCGCTGGGGCGAGCATCAGCTACGCCGGATCGTGGAGGCGGCCGGCATGCTGGAGCACTGCGACTTCACCGAGCAGGTGACCGCACGGATCGAAGGGCGCGTGGTCCGCCCCGACCTGGTGGTGCGCCTGTCCGGTGGCAAGCAGGTGGTGGTGGACGCGAAGGCGCCGTTCTCGGCGTACCTGGAGGCGATGGAGGCGCGGGACGAGTCCACACGCACTGCCCGGCTGGACAGTCACGCCCGGCACCTGCGCGCTCACGTGGACCAGCTCAGCGCGAAGACGTACTGGGCCGCCTTTGACACCACGCCGGAGTTCGTGGTGCTGTTCGTGCCGGCCGACCCGTTCCTGGACGCGGCGCTGCAGCGGGACCCGTCGCTGCTGGAGCACGCCTTCGGACGCAACATCGTGCTCGCCACCCCGGCGACCCTGGTGGCGCTGCTGCGCACGGTGGCGTACGCGTGGCGTCAGGAGGCCCTCGCCCGCAACGCGGCCGAGGTGCACGTGCTCGGCCGGGAGCTGTACTCGCGCCTGGCCACGATGGGCGGGCACATCTCGAAGCTGGGCAGCGCGTTGGGGACGGCGGTGACGTCGTACAACAAGGCCGTCGGGTCGTTGGAGAGCCGGGTGCTGGTGACGGCCCGGAAGTTCGCCGACCTGGGGATCGCCGACGCCAGCTCCGCCGACGACCTGGCCGCCCCGGGCCAGGTCGAGTCCGCGGCGCGACAGCTTCAGGCGCCGGAGTTGCAGGCCAGCGAGCAGGAGCATCTGGTGGCGCTGGACGACACCGCGCGACTGGTGCTCGACCCGCGCACAGACGCGCGCCTCACCAGCGCCGACGCCCGGCGCTCGCGGCTCGGCGACGTGGCGGACCAAGATCGTCGTCTCGGGTGAGAACCTGCACTGTGGCGAACGTTTCGTGCCCAGAACCGCGATCTTGCGTTCCGCGGTGACCGGTCAGGAAGCGGTGGCGGCCTTCTTCATGTCGCGACGCAGCTCGGGCGGCAGCGCGAACACGAGCCGCTCGTCGGCCGTGGTGAACTCCTCCACGTCAGCGAACCCGCGCTCCGCGAGCCAGGCGAGCACCTCCTGCACCAGCTCGTCCGGCACCGAGGCGCCCGAGGTGAGCCCGACCGTGGTCGCGTCGGCGACCCACTCGTCGGAGAGCTCGTGCGCGAAGTCCACCAGGTAGCCGGCGCGGGCGCCCGCGTCCACGGCCACCTCAACCAGCCGCTGCGAGTTGGACGAGTTCACCGAGCCGACCACGATCACCACGTCGCACTGCGGCGCGATCTCCTTGACGGCCTGCTGTCGATTCTGGGTGGCGTAGCAGATGTCGTCGCTGGGCGGGGACATCAGCAGCGGAAGCTTCGTCTTGAGCCGGTCGACGGTCTCCATGGTCTCGTCCACGGAGAGGGTGGTCTGCGACAGCCACACCACCTTTGACGGGTCCTCGACCTTCACGTCCTCCACCGCGTCGGGACCGTCCACGAGTTGGATGCTCGCCGGCGCCTCGCCCATGGTGCCGATGACCTCTTCGTGGCCCTCGTGTCCGATGAGGACGATGTGGTACCCCTCGTGGGCGAACCGCTTCGCCTCCTGGTGCACCTTGGTCACCAGCGGGCAGGTGGCGTCGATCGCGCGCAGGTTGCGCTCCCGGGCCTGCTCGTGCACTTCCGGCGCCACGCCGTGCGCCGAGAAGATCACCGTGGAGCCCTCTGGCACCTCGTCGTTCTCCTCGACGAAGATCGCCCCGCGCTGCTCCAGGGTCTCCACAACGTGACGGTTGTGCACAATCTGTTTCCGCACATAGATCGGCGGACCGTACAGGTCAAGGGCCTGCTCCACCGCCTCGACGGCGCGGTCGACGCCGGCGCAGTAGCCGCGCGGCTTGGCGAGCAGGACGCGTTTGCGCTGGCCGTTCGGCGCTTCGGAGGTAGGCACGCCCACCATGATAGGGGCGGCCAGGCAGATCGACCTGTGGACTGCGGTCAGGTGTCACAAGGGCCACAGAGTGAGCATTGACCAGTGCAAATGCCCCTAAAACGGCGATAATGCTCCAGGTCGCTCGGCACCGCGCCGCCTGCCCCGCCGTAGGCTTCCGGTGTGGCAGAGCCTGTTCCTCGTACCAGCCCAGAAGAGCCCTGGCCGGTACGCGTCGTGAGCCAGAAGATCAGCTCGTGGATCGCCAAACTCGGCTGGGTGTGGATCGACGGGCAGGTGGCGCAGGTGAGCCGCCGCCCAGGAAACAGTACTGTCTTCATCACTCTCCGTGATCCTTCGGCCGATCTGAGCCTGCAGGTGACGACGTGGCGGGACACGTACGAGTCCTGCGAGCCCCCGCTGCGCGAAGGCGCCCGGGTCCTGGTGCACGCCAAGCCGGAGTTCTACCCGGCTCGAGGCACGCTGTCGCTGCGGGCCGACGAGTTCCGCCACGTCGGCCTCGGGGAGCTGCTCGCCCGACTGGAACGCCTCAAGAAGCTGCTCACCGCCGAAGGGCTCTTCGACCCCGCGCTCAAGCGCCGGCTGCCGTTCCTGCCGAACCTCGTCGGGCTCATCACTGGCCGCGGCGGCGCCGCCGAACGCGATGTCCTCAGCAACGCGCGTGCGCGCTGGCCGGCAGTGCGATTCCAGGTCGTCAACACGCCGGTGCAGGGGCCGACCGCGGTCCCGGCGATGATCGAGGCGCTGCGGGGGCTTGACCGCGATCCCGCAGTGGACGTGATCGTGTTGGCGCGCGGCGGCGGCAGCGTGGAGGATCTGCTGCCGTTCTCCGACGAAGCGCTGTGCCGGGCGGTGCACGCGTGCCGCACCCCCGTGGTGAGCGCGATCGGCCACGAGACCGACACGCCGCTGCTGGACCACGTGGCCGATGTGCGCTGCTCCACGCCGACCGACGCCGGCAAGCGGGTGGTGCCCGACCTGGTCGAGGAAGGACGGCGGATCGCGGTGGACCGGCGGCGCCTGGACCGGGCTGTCGCGGGGCTTCTGGACCGCGAGCAGCACCGGCTCGACGCGCTGCGCACCCGCCCGGCGCTGGCGCAGCCAGAGACGCTCCTGGACCGGCGCGCCGAGGAGCTGCTGGCGCTGCGGCAGCGCGGAGACCGCTGCCTGGCTCACCGCCTCGACGCGGCCGCCACCGAGCTCGCGCACACCAGGGCGCGATCGCGCGCCCTCTCCCCGGCGGCCACACTCCAGCGGGGGTACGCCATCGCACAGCGCGCCAAAGACGGCGCGATCCTGCGAAACCCCGCCGACGCACCGGAAGGCGAACGACTCCAGATCCGACTAGCGGAAGGCAACCTGGATGCCGTGGCGAGCCGGAAGTGACACCCGGAGCAACGCCTCAAGTGACGCCCACACCGACCCCGCCGCCGCGTTGATCGCGTTGATCGCCGGTTATCGCTAACTGGCGGCTTCAGACACGCGGGAGGCAGCCAGAAGTCGACAAACCCGAGCGCGAGAGGCAACGCCGATGAGCACCGACGAGCAGCTGAGCTACGAGCAGGCCAGGGCCGAGCTGGCCGAGGTGGTGGAACGGCTGGAGGCCGGCGGAGCCACGCTGGAGGAGTCGCTAGCGCTGTGGGAGCGCGGCGAGCAGCTCGCCGACGTGTGCCAGGCCAAGCTCGACGGCGCACGCGCCAAGCTGACCGAGGCGCGGCAGGCCCGCGAGGCCCGCGACACCTGACCACGCCGGCGGGGCGGAAATCTGTGGCTG
>WHSM01000427.1 GCA_009380105.1 Micromonosporaceae bacterium | reverse complement strand
TCCTCGCCCGCGCCTGGATCGACATCATCTGGAAGTGCTGGACCACCAACACCCCCTACGACCCCAGCCGACACGGCGCCCTCCAACGACTGATCAGCCAAGATCAACCGACGGCGGCTTGACACAGGGCAACTCACGCCGCATCACGGTACGCTGCGCCGGTGCCAGCGTGGATCCGGGCTGAGCTTGACGCCCTGATAGCCGAAGCCACCGTTGACGCCTACACCGACGACGAGCAGCTCACCGGCCTGTACACGATGATCGAGGCACGTCTCGCGGTGCCGTTCCAGACCGATGTGTTGGGTGCGCCGGTCACCGTAGAACGAGTGGTCCTGACCGAGGCCGGACAGATCGTGGCGATTTGTCTTCGAGGCGGTGTCCGGCAGGCCGTTGGAATACTGGATCTTCCGCTGCCCGACCCGGCGCCGGAGGGCGCGGAGTGGATCGCGGCGTACCGGCGATGGACTGGACTGTGAGGGTGGCAGGGTGAGCGAGTACCAGTACTACGAATTCACAGCAATCGACCGGCCGCTGGACGAGTCCCAGGTGGGGCAGTTGCGGGCGTTGTCGACCCGGGCGCGGATCACCCCGACCGGGTTCGTTAACTCCTACCAGTGGGGCGACCTGCGGGGGGACCCACGGCAGATGATGGAGCGCTACTTCGACGCGTTCCTCTACCTGGCGAATTGGGGTACGCATCGGGTGATGTTCCGGCTTCCGGCTCGGCTGCTGGATCTGGGCGTGGCGGAGCGGTTCTGCGTGGGGGACGCCGCGCAGGCCTGGATCTCCGGAGAGCACCTGATCCTCGATCTGTACAGCGAGGACGAGGAGGGTGACTGGGAGAACGACGGCGAGGGCATGCTGGCCGGAATCATCTCCGTCCGCGCCGAGCTCGCCTCCGGTGACCTGCGCGCGCTCTACCTCGCCTGGCTGAGCTGCGTGCAGGTGGGAGAACTCGACGACGAGGAGCCGGAGCCGCCGGTCCCACCCGGCCTGGGAGCGCTCAGCGGGGGACTGCGCAGCCTCGCGGAGTTCCTGCGGGTTGACCCGGACCTGCTCGCGGGCGCCGCCACGGCCAGCCCGCCGCGTGCCGCCCATCAGAGGTCGGACGAGCTTGCGCGCTGGGTCAAGACCCTGCCTACCACCAGCAAGGACGAGGCGCTGCTGCGCGTGTTGTCAGGTGACCACGCGCATCTGCGCGCCGAGTTGCTGCGACGCTTCTCCGGTTGCCCGCGGCCGAGCCACGCCGGCGACGGGAACCGCACCGTGAGGGAGCTGCTCGACGCGGCGGAATCCCGCCGGGCGGACAGGCAACGCGAAGCCGAGCGGCAGCGGGCCGCCGAGCGCGCGCGCCGAGAACGTGTTGCGGCGGCTGCCCGCGAGCAACGCCTGCAGGCACTCGCGTCCCGCGAGGACGAGGCGTGGCAGGACGTGGACGCGCTGATTGACACCAAACGCCCGAAGGAGTACGACGCCGCGGTCGAACTGCTGTGTGACCTCCAAGCGGTCGGCGAACGAAACGGCAGCAACACGATGTTCAGCCGGCGACTGCGTGGGCCGTGCGAGCGCCATCAGCGCAAGCCCAGCCTGATGGAGCGTATGCAGCGGGCTGGCCTGACGCGGGGAGTCGGCGCCTCGTGAGCGAGGAGCGCGAACGGGACGGGGCGACCGTCCGGCTGACCGAGCGCGAGGCGCAAGCCAATCTGCAGGCGATGTTGCAGCTTGCCGGATCGGGCAAGCTGCGCTGCAGCGACAAGACGCGTCTGCCCAGCGCCAGCACGGTTGCCGCAGTCGCCCGCGTGCTCGCGGCGGGTGACTTCTATCCCGATGAGTCGATCGCCGCTATGGCCTGGCCGCTGCTGATCCAGGCGGGCGGTCTCGCCGAGCTTGCCGGTGGCCGGTTGCGGCTGACCCAGCGTGGCGCCTCCGCACTGGCCAAGCGGCCCGCAGACACCATCCGTCAGCTGTGGCGGGCCTGGGTCAGCCGCGCGGTGATCGACGAGATGAGCCGGATCGACCGCATCAAGGGCCAGCGCGCCAGCAACGTGCTGACCTCCGCCAAGACCCGTCGCCAGGTGGTCGCGTCCGCATTGGCGACATGCCAGGTCGATAAGTGGGTCGAGGTGGACGACCTGTTCACCCGGATGCGCCGCGGAAACATGTCGCCCACCGTGGCGCGCAGCGAGCGCGCGCTGTGGAAGCTTTACCTTGCCGACCCACAGTACGGCAGCCTCGGGTACGACGGGTTCGGCGGGTGGACGATCCTGGAAGGCCGCTACACCCTCGCCGTCCTGTTCGAGTACGCCGCGACCCTCGGCCTGATCGACCTCGCCTTCACCGACCCGGCCGGCGCCCGGGGCGACTTTCGCGACAACTGGGGCACCGACGACCTGCACTACCTCAGCCGCTACGACGGACTGCGCGCACTGCGCCTCAACGCCCTCGGCGAGTACGTACTCGGGCTCAGCGACGCCTACGCGCCCCCGGCCATCGATGATTCAGTTCAAGAGTCCCTTAAGGTCCTGCCCAATCTCGACATCGTGGCCACCAGGCCACTCCTCCCGGCCGACCGGCTCACCCTGGACACGTACGCCACACAAGTCAGCGACCACGTCTGGGCCCTGCGCGCCGACACCATCCTGGCCGCGATCGAGGCTGGCCGAACCGGCGAGCAACTCATCCGGTTCCTGACCAGCCGCACCACCCACGACCTCCCGACTACCGTCGCCACGCTGGTCGCCGACGTGACAGCCAGAGCCCGACAGGTGCGTGACCTCGGCGCGGTCCGCTTGATCGAGTGCGCCGATGCCGCGCTGGCTGCACTCATCATCCGAGACCGGAGGCTACGCAACCACTGCCACGCGATCGGTGAGCGGCACGTTGCCGTACCGCTCGAACACGAGGCTGTCTTCCGCGCGGACCTCCGGAGGTTGGGGTACGTCCTGCCCCAGAACCCCGGCGGCGGGTAGAGGTAGCTGCCGTCCTCCGGAAGCATGCGCGGTCCGCCTGACACTCGCTGGGTCTCGACCCGTGCGATTCTCCCGGCCAGCCACGCGGTTGCTGGTGCACTTGACCTTCGCTACGGCAGGTCGTTACCGCGCCGCGCATGAACACCTGTTTCACGCAGGTGTGCCGTGAATATGTGGTCGAATCCCCCCTCGGACACGTTATCTGCCCACGGAGCGCGTTCAGGTCTCTGGATGTGAGGGTGCGATTGTCGCCGGATGTCTGCGTGGAATCCGCCGTGGCTTGTTTCGTTTGGGCCGGGGTGGGGAAGCCTGGGCGATGATCTCCTCGTCGGCTTCTGTCTGGACAGCGCTGCTGAAGGTTTAAGGTTCTGACGTCAGCATGTGGCGACGCCGGCTGTCATGAGTCAAGAAGTTGGCAGAGTTTGATCTTGCTCGGGCCGGGATTCTCCATCTTTGGAGGGGCTCCTCGTCGTGTTCGCGTGAGTTGCCCTGTGTCAAGCCGCCGTCGGTTGATCTTGGCTGATCAGTCGTTGGAGGGCGCCGTGTCGGCTGGGGTCGTAGGGGGTGTTGGTGGTCCAGCACTTCCAGATGATGTCGATCCAGGCGCGGGCGAGGAT
>WHSM01000366.1 GCA_009380105.1 Micromonosporaceae bacterium | reverse complement strand
CGGGCTCGGTATCCGGGAAACCATCCTCTTCCCACTTGCGCGCCCTGAGTGATTCCTGCCTTACGTGCTGTGTGGGTGCCGTCGGCCGGCAGGGGCGCGGGCCAGCGGCCTGTGTGATGTTGCGAATATATATCTTCAATGTGTCGGCTGTGAGGTTGCCCGGCGCTTTGTGATGTGGTGAGTTATTGTTCAGACAATCACGTGCAAGCAGTTTGACTCGTGAAATGAGGGGATAGCGCAGTGGCACAGAAGACAGTCACGTACCTGGTTGACGACCTTGAGGGCGGGGACGCCGCGGAGACGGTGAAGTTCGGTCTGGATGGTGTCGATTACGAGATCGACCTGTCTGAGAAGAACGCCACGGCGCTTCGCGACTCCGTGGCGAGGTTCGTGGCCGCCGGGCGTCGAATCGGGCGTACCACCGGGAAGCAAGCGGTGAGTCGGCCTCGCGGTCAGGCGTCCACTGACCGTGAGCAGAACAAAGCGATCCGGGAGTGGGCCAAGCGAAAGGGCCTCACCATTTCCGAGCGGGGCCGGATCTCCCAGGAGATCGTGGACCAGTACCACGCCGAGGCCGGGCGCTCGTCCGGGTCCCCGGCGCCGGCGGGAGTAGGTTCCCCCTTCAGCGGGGGTCAGTGAACGTAACGCGGGGCTGGCGGACCAGCCCACATAGAGTCGGCGGCCCGGAGTCTTGAGACCCGGGCCGCCGACTCATGCAACGGCCCGTCCAGCGCACCGCTGGGGGCGTTCTCGGTCGCTTGTGTGCCAAGAAACGCACACGGCGCTCCCTGCGGACGAACCTTCCGAGACCACGCGTTTGTCGCCGGGAAGTGCCGAGTGGTCTCGGAAGGTTCGCTTGCCAGCGGCACGCTGGGCGGGCCGTTGTTGATCAGGCGGAAGGGGCCGCGTGGATGTTGTCGCCGCGGTGACGGCGTTCGCGGTCATCCTGCCGGCCGAGCTGCCTGACAAGACCATGGTCGCCACGCTGGTGCTCGCCACCCGGTTCCGTCCGTGGCCGGTGTGGCTCGGTGTGGTCGCCGCGTTCGCGGCGCAGTGCGCTGTGGCGGTCACGGCCGGTGGGTTGCTCACGCTGCTGCCCCGGCAGCCGCTGCTGGCGGTGACGGCGCTGCTGTTCGCTGTCGGGGCGGTGCTGCTGTTCCGGGGCTCGGCCCGCGCCGCTGAGCACGAGGCCGAGGAGGAGCGGGAGTACGAGCAGCGGGTCGCCGCCCGCCCGGCGAGCGGCGCGCGGACCGCGGCGATCTCGTTCGGGGTGTTGTTCGCCGCTGAATGGGGCGACCTGTCGCAATTGTTCACTGCGGGGCTGGTGGTCCGCACCGGCGAGCCGGTGTCGGTGTTCCTCGGGTCCTGGCTGGCGTTGGCGCTGGTGGCGGGCCTCGCGGTGGTGGCCGGCCGGGCGCTGCTGCGGCGGGTCTCGCTGACCGTGGTGCGTCGGATCGCCGGGTCGTTGCTCGCGCTGCTGGCAGCGATCACCGCCGCGGAGGCTCTGGGAGTCCACCTGCTTGGGTGAGGCGGTTTCGCTACGGGCGTAGTCGCCGGATTCGAGGGAACAGCCCGAGTCCTGGCACTGTTGGCTGGGTAAGTCGACGTGTGGCTTGTCGAGTCCATGGGCTCGTGGGAGCAGCGACCTTACGCGAAGGCAGGAGCGCGACTCCGGTCGTCACACTGCGGCGATACAGTGAGAGCACACGGGCACCACACAGCGATAGCACACGGGCACCACCGGCCGGCGCTGTGCCGTACGGCACGTGAGGAGCACGAAGAGGATGTTCGAGAGGTTCACAGACCGAGCGCGGCGGGTTGTCGTCCTGGCACAGGAAGAGGCCAGGATGCTCAACCACAACTACATCGGCACTGAGCACATCCTGCTCGGGCTCATCCACGAGGGCGAGGGCGTCGCCGCGAAGGCGCTGGAGAGTCTCGGCATCTCCCTGGAGGGCGTGCGCCAGCAGGTCGAGGAGATCATCGGCCAGGGCCAGCAGGCGCCGAGCGGGCACATCCCGTTCACACCCCGGGCCAAGAAGGTGCTGGAGCTCTCGCTGCGCGAGGCGCTGCAGCTCGGGCACAACTACATCGGCACCGAGCACATTCTCCTGGGTCTGATCCGGGAGGGTGAGGGCGTCGCCGCCCAGGTGCTGGTGAAGCTCGGCGCGGACCTCAACCGGGTCCGCCAGCAGGTGATCCAGCTGCTCTCCGGCTACCAGGGCGGGAAGGAGCCGGCCGCCGCCGGCGCCGGCGGCGAAGCCGCGCCCTCCACCTCGCTGGTGCTCGACCAGTTCGGCCGCAACCTGACCCAGGCCGCCCGCGAGGGCAAGCTCGACCCGGTGATCGGCCGGGACAAGGAGATCGAGCGGGTGATGCAGGTGCTCTCCCGGCGCACCAAGAACAACCCGGTGCTGATCGGAGAGCCCGGCGTCGGGAAGACCGCCGTGGTGGAGGGGCTGGCCCAGAAGATCGTCAAGGGCGAGGTGCCCGAGACGCTGAAGGACAAGCAGCTCTACACCCTCGACCTCGGCGCCCTGGTCGCCGGATCCCGCTACCGCGGCGACTTCGAAGAGCGCCTGAAGAAGGTGCTCAAGGAGATCCGCACCCGGGGCGACATCATCCTGTTCATCGACGAGCTGCACACGCTGGTCGGGGCGGGTGCCGCGGAGGGCGCGATCGACGCGGCGTCGATCCTCAAGCCGATGCTGGCCCGCGGTGAGCTGCAGACCATCGGTGCGACCACCCTCGACGAGTACCGCAAGCACGTGGAGAAGGACGCGGCGCTGGAGCGCCGGTTCCAGCCGATCCAGGTGGGCGAGCCGTCGCTGGCCCACACCATCGAGATCCTGAAGGGCCTGCGGGACCGGTACGAGTCGCACCACCGGGTCTCCATCACCGACCGCGCGCTGGTGGCCGCGGCCAACCTGGCCGACCGCTACATCTCCGACCGCTACCTGCCGGACAAGGCGATCGACCTGATCGACGAGGCCGGCGCCCGGATGCGGATCCGCCGGATGACCGCGCCGCCGGACCTGCGGGAGTTCGACGAGAAGATCGCGAACGTGCGCCGCGACAAGGAGTCCGCGATCGACGCGCAGGACTTCGAGCGGGCCGCCCAGCTGCGGGACAAGGAGAAGCAGCTGCTCGGCCAGAAGGCACAGCGCGAGAAGGAGTGGAAGGCCGGCGACCTGGACGTCGTCAGCGAGGTCGACGACGAGCAGATCGCGGACGTGCTGGCCAACTGGACCGGCATCCCGGTGTACAAGCTGACCGAGGAGGAGACCTCCCGGCTGCTGCGGATGGAGGACGAGCTGCACAAGCGGATCGTCGGCCAGGAGGCCTCGGTCAAGGCGGTCTCGCAGGCGATCCGGCGTACTCGCGCGGGACTGAAGGATCCGAAGCGGCCGTCCGGCTCGTTCATCTTCGCCGGGCCGTCCGGTGTCGGTAAGACCGAGCTGGCAAAGTCGCTCGCGGAGTTCCTGTTCGGCAGCGAGGACGCGCTGATCCAGCTGGACATGAGCGAGTTCCACGACCGGTACACCGTCTCCCGCCTGGTCGGGGCGCCTCCCGGCTACGTCGGGTACGACGAGGGCGGCCAGCTCACCGAGAAGGTGCGCCGCAAGCCGTTCTCCGTGGTGCTCTTCGACGAGATCGAGAAGGCGCACGCGGACGTGTTCAACACGCTGCTGCAGATCCTGGAAGACGGCCGGCTCACCGATGGTCAGGGTCGCATCGTGGACTTCAAGAACACGGTGATCATCCTGACCACCAACCTGGGCACCCGGGACATCGCCAAGGCGGTCTCGCTGGGCTTCCAGACCTCCGACGACACCGAGAGCAACTACGAGCGGATGAAGGAGCGGGTCAACGACGAGCTCAAGCAGCACTTCCGGCCGGAGTTCCTGAACCGGATCGACGACACCATCGTCTTCCACCAGCTCACTCAGGACCAGATCGTCAGCATCGTGGATCTGATGATCGCGCGGATCGAGGAGCAGCTGCGGAACAAGGACATGGGTCTGGAGATCACCGACAACTCCAAGCGGTTCCTGGCGGCCAAGGGGTACGACCCGGTTTTGGGCGCCCGGCCGTTGCGGCGCACGATCCAGCGCGAGGTCGAGGACCCCCTCTCGGAGCGGATCCTGTTCAACGAGCTGTTGCCGGGGCAGATCGTGGTGATCGATCTCGAGGGCGACCCGGACGACGTCGATCAGGCCAAGCTGGTGTTCAGCGGTTCGGAGAAGCCCTTCGCGGTGCCGGACGCGATCCCGGCCAACCTGGCGGGGACCGACAGTGGCAGCGCGGCCGCTGAGGAAGCCGCGCCGCCGCCGGCCGAGTAGGGCGACACGTCAACGAAGCAGCCGCCGTGATCCTGATCGCGGCGGCTG
>WHSM01000287.1 GCA_009380105.1 Micromonosporaceae bacterium | reverse complement strand
TGATCGGAGCCGATCCCCTCTCCGACCTGGCGGTGCTGCGCACCCGGGGTGGCGTCGTCGAGCCGGCCGCACTCGGCGACGCCGACGAGTTGCGGATCGGGCAGCTCGTCGTCGCCGTCGGCAACCCGATGGGCCTCGCCGGGTCGGTGACCGCCGGGGTGATCAGCGGGCTCGGCCGTTCCCTGCCCGCCCGGCAGGGCCGGGCCGTGCGACTGATCGACGACGTGATCCAGACCGACGCCGCGCTCAACCCCGGCAACTCCGGCGGCGCGCTCGCCGACTCCCGCGGCTGGGTGGTGGGCATCAACACCGCGGTGGCCGGGTACGGCCTCGGGCTCGCCGTGCCGATCAACAGCACCACCAGGCAGATCATCACCGAGCTGCTCTCCTCCGGGCGGGTGCGCCGCGCGTGGCTCGGTGTGGCCGGCACACCGGTGCCGTTGCCGACAGCCGTCGCCGAACGCCTGGGTCAGAAGACCGGACTGCGGGTCGTGGAAGTGGTGCGCGGCAGCCCGGCGGGGATCGCCGGCCTCTACATCGGCGACATTCTGGTGACGGCCGGCGGCCGACCGGTGCAGGGCGTGCAGGACCTGCAGCGGCTGATGCTCGGGCCGGCGATCGGCACGCGCCTGCCGATCACGGCGCTGCGTCGCGGCGCCTACGTCGACGTGATCGCCGTGCCCGAGGAACTCAAGACCTGACGGCTCAGCGGCGCGTGGCCTCCAGGTGGGTGAGCAGATCCTGGCGCGTCAGCACGCCCGCCGGCTTGCCGTCGACCAGCACCAACGCCGCGTCGGACTTCTCCAGCAACGTCACCGCCCCGGCCACCGGCTGCCCGCCGCCGATCATCGGCAACAGCGCGGACATGTGGCTCTCGATCTTGTCGTGCAGGTGCGCGGCGCCGGTGAACAGCGCGTCCAGCAGATCCCGCTCCACGATGGACCCGATCACCTCGCCGGTCACCACCGGCGGCTCCGCCTTCAGCACCGGCATCTGGGACACGGCGTACACCCGGAGAATGTCGATGGCGTCCCGGACCGTCTCGGTCGGGTGCACGTGGACCAGGTCCGGAAGCTTGCCGCTCTTGCCGGTCAGCACGTCCAGCACGGTCATGTCGTCCGCACCGGTCCGCATGAAGCCGTAGTTCGCCATCCACTCGTCGTTGAAGATCTTGGACAGGTAGCCGCGACCGCCGTCCGGCAGCAGCACCACCACCACGTCGTCCGGGCCGGCCTTGCCCGCCACCTCCAGCGCGGCGACCACCGCCATGCCGCACGAGCCGCCGACCAGCAGCCCTTCCTCGCGAGCGAGGCGACGGGTCATCTCGAACGAGTCGCGGTCGGAGACCGCGACGATCTCGTCGCAGATGTCGCGGTCGTACGTCTCGGGCCAGAAGTCCTCGCCGACGCCCTCCACGAGGTACGGCCGCCCGGTGCCGCCGGAGTAGACCGAGCCCTCCGGGTCGGCGCCGATGATCCTCACCCCGCCGGCCGACGCCTCACGCAGATACCGTCCGATGCCGGAGATCGTGCCTCCGGTGCCGACCCCGGCGACGAAATGCGTGATCCTGCCGTCGGTCTGCTGCCAGAGCTCGGGGCCGGTGGTCTCGTAGTGCGAGCGCGGGTTGTTCGGGTTGGCGTACTGGTCCGGCTTCCAGGCGCCGGGGATTTCGCGGGCCAGCCGGTCGGACACGTTGTAGTACGACCGCGGGTCCTCCGGCGCCACGGCCGTCGGGCACACCTCGACCTCGGCGCCGTACGCCCTCAAAACGCTGATCTTGTCTTCGCTGACCTTGTCCGGGCAGACGAACACGCACCGGTAGCCGCGCTGCTGTGCGATGATCGCCAGCCCGATGCCGGTGTTGCCGCTGGTCGGCTCGACGATCGTGCCGCCCGGCTGGAGCAGGCCCTGCTCCTCGGCGGCCTCGATCATCCGCAGCGCGATGCGATCCTTGACGCTGCCACCGGGGTTGAAGTACTCGACCTTCGCCAGAACCGTCGCCTGGATGTCGGCGGCGACGTTGCGCAGCCTGACCAGCGGGGTGTCTCCGATCAGGTCCGCGATGGACTCGTAGTAGCGCACGATGGTGCCTTTCCGCGATCTCCGCCGATCGTCGTTGACCGGGGTGATCTTCAGCCTAGCGCCGGGGAGGTCGGCGGCTCAGGCGACCTCGCCGTCGATCACCTCGCCGGCCGGCTCCGGCGTCGGGGCCGCGCCGCGCTCCCAGCGGATGTAGCGCTCCGTCTCGTCCAACAGCGCTCCCGCGATCCAGGCGACGATGACCGTGTCATCGAGCAGGCCGGGGATCATCAGCAACAACTCGGGGACGAGGTCGACAGGCGAAACCACGTAGCCGACCGCGCCGAGGATGAGCGCCAGGCGCCCCCACGTCAGCTCCGTGTACCTGCCTCGCACCCTGGAGCCGAGCATCCGGGGGACAGCCTTCAGCCGCTCCCCGATCCCGGGCGCGCCAGACCTTTTCCCGGCACGAATCGCCCGCCACAACGCTACAAACGCCGCACGGCGTCCCAAAAGCTTCGGCATTCGCCTCACCTCGCACTCTCCATAGTGCTAGATGCCCCGCCGAAATGGGCGCCATGCCGTGTGGGACCGGGCGACGGAGCAGCGCCTCGGCTAGCCTCGAAGGAACTCAACTAGCGCTGCGGAGGGGAGCGATGGGCCGGGTTTCACGGGCACGCAGGGTCGCCACAGCCGCCATGTACGGAGGCGGCGGCATCGGGGTGCTGGGGGCCATCGCCACGGGGCTCATCGTGAGCCAGATCCGGCACGCCGAGCGCACCATCCCGATCACGGAGACGCCCCCTCCCTCCGGTGACGGCCGGTACGGGGGGCGCCTGCCCGGCGAGCCGCTCACGCTCGCGGTGCTCGGCGACTCCTCGGCTGCCGGCATCGGCGTCGACCTGCCCGAAGACACGCCCGGAGCAGTGCTCGCCGGCAACCTCGCCCGGATCGCGGGCCGGCCGGTGCGGCTGCGCTGCCTGGCCGCGGCCGGCGCGCTCTCGGCGGACCTCAGCGCTCAGGTGGAGCAGGCCCTTCCGCTGCGGCCCGACCTTGCGCTCATCATGATCGGCGGCAACGACGTCACCCACCGGATCTGGCCCAGCGTGGCGGTGCGCCACCTGGGCGACGCCGTGCGCGCGCTCCGCGCCATCGACAGCGAGGTCGTGGTGGGCACCTGCCCCGACCTCGGCACCATCCAGCCGATCCGTCCGCCACTGCGCTGGGTCGCCCGCCGCTGGAGCCGCGAGCTCGCCGCGGCGCAGACGATCGCGGCGGTGGAGGCCGGGGGACGCACCGTGTCGCTCGGTGACCTGCTCGGGCCCGAGTTCGCCCGCTCCCCCGACCGGTTCTTCAGCGCCGACCAGTTCCACCCGTCGAGGGCCGGTTACGCGGCGGCGGCAGCGGCGATCCTGCCCGCGTTCGCGATGACGCTGGCGCTGGCGGACGAGACCATCCTGCGGCCGGCCCGCAGCTCCGGTGTCAGCTCCCTGCCGCGCGCCGCCGTCACCGCGGCGTACCACGCGGGGACCGAGGTCAGCGGCACCGAGGTCGCCGGCAACGAGCGCGGCCCTGCCGGCCGCTGGGCCGAACTGCGTCAGTGGGTCCTCGGCTGGACCCGCCCCATCGACCCCGATGACGGCGGAACCGACAGCAGGTCCTCCGAGCCGCCGGTCCCGGCCGGCAGCGCCATCTCCGGCTGGATTCCGATGCCGGGATGGCCGGCACTGTCCCGCTGGAACCTGGCGCCAGGACGGCGCAAGCCATGAGCGGACGGACTGAGATGAGCGGACGAGGACGCCGGTCGATGAGCGCCGTGCGCCGGCTGGGCCGGGGCATCGGCTACTCCGCGGCCGCGATCGCCGTCGGCCTCATCGGCGTTCTCGGCGTCGAACTGCTCGCCGCGAAGCTGCGCCGGCACGCCAGCCCCGCCATCGGTCCCGGCATCCGAGCTGCCGTCGGAGACCCGGCGGCGCCGACCGTGCGGCTGACGATGCTCGGAGACGCGCTCGCCGCGGGCGTCGGGGTTCGCAACGTGGAGGACTCGGTCGGCGGTCACCTGGCGGAGTTGCTCGCGGGCGACGGCCACCGCATTGAGCTGAGCAGCGTGGCGGTCTCAGGCACGCGCTCGGCCAATCTCGACACCCAGATCTCGCGAGCGCTGCTCGGCGAACGCCCCGACGTGGCCGTGATCCTCGCCGGGTTGAACGACGCGACCTCCCTGGCCGATCCGGGCGAGGCCGCATGCCACCTCGGCGACGCTGTGGCGCGGTTGACCGACGCCGGGGTGGCGGTGGTGGTCGGCACCTGCCCCGACCTGGGAGCGGCGCGAGCGCTCGGCCCACCGCTGCGCCAGATCGTCGGCTGGTTGGGCCGGCGGATCTGCTACGCCCAGGGGCCCGCCGTGACGCAGGCCGGCGGCGTCGCGGTGGATCTGGCCCTGCGTACCAGCGCGGTGTTCCGCGCCGACCCGAACACCATCTCCGTGGACGGTTTCCACCCGTCGGCGGACGGCTACCGGATCTGGGCGCACGCGCTCTACCCCGCGGTGCGCGACGCGGTGCGCGCAGTGCGCTCCACCTAGTGCGGTGACCACACTAGCCACGCGCGTCAGGCGACCCACAGGTAACGTGGCCTCATGTCTGAGGCTGTCATCGTCGCGACCACGCGCTCGCCGATCGGCCGCGCGCACAAAGGCTCACTGAAGGACGTGCGACCCGACGACCTGACCGCGTCGGTGATACGCGCCGCGCTGGAGCAGATCCCCGCGCTGGATCCGAAGGACATCGACGACCTGTACCTCGGGTGCGGTCTGCCCGGCGGCGAGCAGGGCTTCAACATGGCGCGGGTGGTGTCGATCCTGCTCGGGTACGACCACCTGCCCGGCGCCACGCTGACGCGTTACTGCGCGTCCAGCCTGCAGACCACGCGCATGGCGATGCACGCGATCCGGGCCGGCGAGGGCGAGGTGTTCCTTTCCGCTGGCGTCGAGTGCGTCTCCCGGTACGCCCGCGGCAACTCCGACCGGCTCCCGGACGAGGCGCAGGAGCTGGTCGGCGGCGGCTGGCGGAACCCTGTGTTCACCGACGCCGTCGCGCGCACCGAAGCCCGCGCGCAGGGCGGCACCGAGACCTGGAGCGACCCTCGCGACAACGGCGCCGTGCCGGACGTCTACATCGCGATGGGCCAGACCGCCGAGAACCTCGCGCAGGTTCACGACATCAGCCGCGAGGAGATGGACGAGTTCGGCGTACGCAGTCAGAACCTCGCCGAGCAGGCCATCAAGGACGGCTTCTGGGCCCGGGAAATCTCCCCCGTCACCCTGCCCGACGGGACGGTCGTCGACCGCGACGACGGCCCGCGCGCCGGCGTGACACTGGAGCAGGTCTCGGAGCTGAAGCCGGTGTTCCGCCCCGACGGCCGGGTGACCGCCGGCAACTGCTGCCCGCTCAACGACGGGGCAGCCGCGGTGGTGCTGATGAGCGCTCAGAAGGCCGGTGAGCTGGGCCTGCGCCCGCTCGCCCGGATTCTCGCCACCGGGGTGTCGGCGCTGTCTCCGGAGATCATGGGCCTGGGGCCGGTGGCGGCCTCCCAGCAGGCCCTGGATCGGGCGGGGATGACCATCGGCGACGTCGATCTCGTTGAGATCAACGAGGCGTTCGCGGCACAGGTGATCCCGTCGTACCAGCAGCTCGGGATCCCGATCGAGAAGCTGAACACCATGGGCGGCGCGATCGCGGTGGGGCACCCGTTCGGAATGACCGGAGCCAGAATCACCGGCACCTTGATCAACGCGCTGCAGTGGCACGACAAGACGATCGGCCTGGAGACGATGTGCGTCGGCGGCGGCCAGGGAATGGCCATGGTCCTCGAACGCATGACCTAAGGCGA
>WHSM01000631.1 GCA_009380105.1 Micromonosporaceae bacterium | reverse complement strand
TCGGCGAAGAAGTCGTTGCCCTTGTCGTCCACCACGATGAACGCCGGGAAGTCGACCACCTCGATCTTCCAGACCGCCTCCATACCGAGCTCCGGGTACTCCAGCACCTCGACCTTCTTGATGCAGTCCTGCGCCAGCCGGGCCGCGGGGCCGCCGATCGAGCCGAGGTAGAAGCCGCCGTGCGTCTGGCAGGCCTTGGTCACCTGCGCCGACCGGTTGCCCTTGGCCAGCATCACGAATGACCCGCCCGCGGCCTGGAACTGCGCCACGTACGAGTCCATCCGACCCGCCGTCGTGGGCCCGAAACTCCCCGACGCGTAGCCTTCGGGAGTCTTCGCGGGGCCGGCGTAGTAGACCGCGTGATCCCGCAGGTACTGCGGCATCGGCTCTCCCGCCTCCAGTCGCTCCGCGATCTTCGCGTGTGCGATGTCCCGAGCCACCACGAGTGGCCCGGTGAGCGAGAGCCTGGTCTTCACCGGGTAGCGGGACAGCTCGGCGCGGATCTCGTCCATCGGCCGGTTCAGGTCGACCGCGACCACGCCGTCGCCGGACAGCTCGGCCGGCTCCACCTCAGGCAGGAGGCGAGCCGGGTCGGGCTCCAGCTGCTCCAGCCAGACGCCCGACGGGGTGATCTTGCCGAGCGCCTGCCGGTCCGCGGAGCAGGAGACCGCGATCGCCACCGGGCAGGACGCGCCGTGCCGGGGCAGCCGGATCACCCGCACGTCGTGACAGAAGTACTTGCCGCCGAACTGCGCGCCGATCCCGAACTCCCGGGTCAGCTGGTGCACCTCCTGTTCCAGGTCGAGGTCCCGGAAGCCGTGGCCCAGAGGGGATCCCGAGGTCGGGAGCGTGTCGAGGTAGTGGGCCGAGGCGTACTTGGCCGTCTTCAGGGCGTACTCGGCGCTGGTGCCGCCCACCACGATCGCCAGGTGGTACGGCGGGCACGCCGCGGTGCCGAGTGAGCGCAGCTTCTCGTCCAGAAAGGACAGCATCCGCTTCGGGTTCAGGACGGCCTTGGTCTCCTGGTACAGGAAGCTCTTGTTCGCCGACCCGCCGCCTTTCGCCATGAACAGGAACTTGTACGCGTCGCCGGCGCCGTCAGCGTACAGCTCGATCTGGGCGGGGAGGTTGTCGCCGGTGTTCTTCTCCTCCCACATGGTCAGCGGCGCCAGCTGGGAGTAACGCAGATTCAGTTGGGTGTACGCGTCGTACACGCCTCGGGCGATGTGCGACGCGTCTTCGCCGTCGGTGAGCACCGAGCCGCCCCGCTTGCCCATCACGATCGCGGTGCCGGTGTCCTGGCACATCGGCAGCACCCCGCCGGCCGCGATGTTGGCGTTGCGGAGCAGGTCGAGCGCCACGAACTTGTCGTTCCCGGAGGCCTCCGGGTCGTCCAGGATCCGCCGCAACTGGACCAGGTGGGCGGGACGCAGCTGATGCGCGATGTCCCGCATCGCGGTGGCGGTGAGCAGCCGCAGCGCCTCGGGCTGCACGGTCAGGAAGCG
>WHSM01000606.1 GCA_009380105.1 Micromonosporaceae bacterium | reverse complement strand
TGATGCCGATCAGCAGATCGCGGACGCTGCCGTACAGCATGCGGCGCGGCCCGCTGTCGTTGACCGCGACCGTGCCGCCGACGGTGGCCCCGGCCAGCGGCGCGTCCAGGGCGAGCTGCTGGCCTGCCGCGGCGAGCTTCTCGTTGAGGGACGACAGTGGCGTGCCGGCGCGGACCACGGCCACCAGGTCGCCGGCAGCGTGCTCCACCACACCGGTCAGCCGGGCGGTGTCGATCACCAGGTCCAGGCGGCGGGGCGGCAGGCCCCAGTCCTGCTTCGTGCCGGCGCCGCGGGCGACCACGGCGAGGTCATGCGCGGCGGCGACGCGCAGGACGGCCGCCGCATCCTCGGCGGAGCCGGGCACTGCCACGTAGCGGGGCGCTGCTCCAGCGATGGCGTCGCTGTCCTCAGCCGGGCGCGCGCAGGCGCCGAGCGCGTCGAGCACAGCGGACCCCATCGCTTTAGAACACCTCCGCGACGCCTGCTTCCTGCAGCGGATGGACGCCTTTGCGGCGACCCGGGACCTCCCCGCACAGCCGGGGCGTCGGAAACACCTTGCCCGGGTTCGACAGCCCAGCCGGGTCGAAGGCGCACCTGAGCATCTGCATCGTGTCGAGATCGTCGTCGCTGAACATCCGCGGCATGTGCTTGGCCTTGTCCACGCCGACACCGTGCTCGCCGGTGATCGAGCCGCCGTGCTCGACGCACAGGTCGAGGATCGCGGCGGAGACCTCCTCGGCGCGCTCGGCCTCGCCGTCGACGGTCTCGTCGAAGAGCACCAGAGGATGCAGGTTGCCGTCGCCGGCGTGGAAGACGTTCGCGACCCGTACCCCCGCCTGGGAAGACAGCGCGTCGATGCGGCGCAGCACGTCCGGCAGGGCCGTGCGGGGAATCACGCCGTCCTGCACGATGTAGTCCGGGCTGATCCGCCCGACCGCCGCGAACGCCGACTTGCGCCCTTTCCAGATCAGCGCCCGCTCGGCGTCGTCGGCCGCGACCCGGATCTCGAACGCGCCGCTGTCCCGGCAGAGCCGTTCGGCCTGCGCGAACTGCGCGTCCACCTCGCCGGCGGGTCCGTCCAGCTCCACGATCAGCACGGCGCCGGCGCCGGCCGGGTAGCCACAGTGGACGGTCTTCTCGGCGGCTTCGATCGACAGCGCGTCCATCATCTCGATCGCGGCCGGCACCACCCCGGCGGCGATGATCGCCGAGGTCGCGGCGCCGGCCTCGTCGGCGGTGCGGAAGCCGGCGAGCAGGGTGCGCACCGACTCGGGGGCGCGACAGAGCCGGACCGTCACCTCTGTGGCGACGCCGAGTGTGCCTTCGGAGCCGACGAAGGCCCCGACCAGGTCGTAGCCGGGAGCGTCCGGGGCGCGGCCGCCGAGCTCCACGAGGTCGCCGTCGGGCGCGGCGACGGTGAGGCCGGTGACGTGGTGGGCGGTGAAGCCGTACTTCAGGCAGTGCGCGCCGCCGGAGTTCTCGGCGACGTTGCCGCCGATCGAGCAGACCTGCTGACTCGACGGATCCGGCGCGTAGTAGTAGCCGTGCGGCGCGGCCGCCTTCGTCACCTGCAGATTGATCACGCCGGGCTCGACCACGGCGCGTTCGTCGTCGACCGCGATCTCGACGATGCGGCGCATCTGCGACGTGACGATCAGGACGCCATCAGCGTGCGGCAGCGCGCCGCCGGACAGGCCGGTCCCGGAGCCCCGCGCCACGAACGGCGTCCCGG
>WHSM01000541.1 GCA_009380105.1 Micromonosporaceae bacterium | reverse complement strand
CGCCCTTTTACTCGGATCGTCCGGCACGTTCCTGCCGGTGAAAGGACCCGCTCATCATGGCTACGGTCACGTACGAAACCGCATCTCTGACCTATCCGGGCACTGCCAAGCCCGCGGTCGACTCCCTTGATCTTGAGATCGGCGACGGCGAGTTCCTGGTTCTCGTCGGCCCGTCCGGATGCGGCAAGTCCACCAGCCTGCGCATGCTCGCCGGCCTGGAGGACGTCGACTCCGGCTCCATCCGGATCGGCGACCGGGACGTCACCCATCTCCCGCCGAAGGCGCGGGACATCGCGATGGTGTTCCAGAACTACGCCCTCTACCCGCACATGAGCGTGGCCCAGAACATGGGCTTCGCCCTCAAGATCGCCGGCACGCCGAAGACGGAGATCACCAAGCGGGTGGCCGACGCCGCCAAGCTCCTCGACCTGGAGGATTACCTGGCCCGCAAGCCGAAGGCGCTCTCCGGCGGCCAACGGCAGCGGGTCGCGATGGGCCGGGCGATCGTACGGGAGCCCCAGGTCTTCCTGATGGACGAGCCGCTGTCGAACCTCGACGCCAAGCTCCGGGTGCAGACCCGCTCCCAGATCGCCGCGCTGCAGAAGCGGCTCGGCACCACCACCGTGTACGTCACCCACGACCAGGTCGAGGCCATGACCATGGGCCACCGGGTGGCCGTGCTGCTCGACGGCCTGCTGCAGCAGTGCGACACCCCACGGGCGCTGTACGACCGGCCCGCGAATGTGTTCGTCGCCGGGTTCATCGGCTCCCCCGCCATGAACATCAAGACAGTGCCGCTCTCCGAGGAAGGCGGGAGATTCGGCAAGGTGTTCCTGCCGCTGACCCGGGAGCAGATCGCCGCCGCCCGTGAGGGCGACGGGGCCAACGGCTCGGTGCAGGTCGGCTTCCGGCCCGAGGACACCGACCTGGTCGGCGAAGGCACCGGCGGCGTGCCGGTCCTGGTCGACCTGGTCGAGGAGCTCGGCTCCGACGCGTACGTGTACGGCCACGCGGACTTCGACGGCTCCGAAGAGCGCTTCGTGGTGCGCACCGACGGGCGCAACGCGCCGGAGATGGGCCAGACGGTGTACGTCAAGCCGAAGGTCGGCCACCACCACGTGTTCCACGCGGTGAACGGCGAGCGCATCGACTGACAGACCGCCGCTCCGGCCCCGGGATCACCACGGTGTCCCGGGGCCTGTCGCTGTCCCGGGGCTCAGACGTCGCGGAACCGGTGGATCGAGAACGTGCTCTCACCGGCGCAGGCGATGTACGCGTGGTTCCAACCGCACGTGTCGAGGCGCGCGTCGACGGACCCGATGTCGGTCCGCTCGCCGGACACCG
Source organism: Micromonosporaceae bacterium (assembly GCA_009380105.1). Lineage (GTDB taxonomy): Bacteria > Actinomycetota > Actinomycetes > Mycobacteriales > Micromonosporaceae > WHSM01. The sequence continues at coordinate 1,080 of WHSM01000541.1, read as the reverse complement.
CGCCGATTCCCACGAGCGGCACCGAGTACGTCGATGTCGACGGATTGACGGTTTCGCCGCTGATCGGGGCCCTCTCAGGTGGGAAGAGCAACGCCGTCGTCGCGTCCACGGGCGCCGCTGCTCCCTTGACCCGCCGCACGCCGCCGGAGTGGTCGAAGAACGACGTGTACGCCGTGTCGCCCCGGTTGTGGGCCACCATGATCCGGTCGCCCATCGCGTTGACCGCGCCCACGTCGTCCGAGTCGCCGACCTTCTTACGCCACAGCGACCCGCCGTCAGCGATGTCGACCGGAGTCAGGTGACCGTCGCTGTCGACCAGGCACAACAGCTCCTCGCCGCACGGCGTGGCGCGCTCCACGGTGCGGTCCTTCGTCGTGTCGGCGTGCAGCCGCCGCGGCGAGCCGGGCTTGGCGAGGTCGTACGCGTACACCTGGTAGCCCTCGGTGTCCTCGGCCTGACCGATCACCAGCAGCCGGCCGGCGTACCCCCGCACCAAGTGGTCGCCGGCCATGTCCTTCAGCGTGGCGGTGCGCAGCGCCTTGCCGTCGGTCGCGTCCAGGACCCGCATCGAGCCCAGATCGTTGATCGCCACCATCCGCTGGTCGGGCTCAGGCGACTCGAACCGGTACCCCTCCAGATGCGCGGCGGAACCGGACTCGGCCGCCCAGGTGTCGACGGGGTACAGGCTCTCGGTGTACTCGGTCTCGCCGGCCTGCTTGTTCCCGTTGACGTCGATCCAGACCAGCGTGTCCTGCTCCGGGTCGCCGACGATAAGACGGTCCTCGTGCACCATGTGCCAGGCGCCGTACGGCAACTTCCGCTTCAGCAGCTTCTTGCCGCTGGGCGCGAAGACGTGCAGGGTGCGACTGGAGTCGTCATGTTCCTCGACGGCCACCACGAACTTCTGGTGCGCGGTGATCCCGTCCTCCCAGGCGTCCGCTGACAGCCGCTTGTCCCAGAGCACCTCGCCGCCGTCCAGACTCACCGCCGTGAGGCTCAACTCGCCGTCGCTCTCCGCCGCGAGGTATGCCCGGCCGTCCTGGATCTCCGCCGGGTACGCCGTGCCTTCGAAGCCGACGG
>WHSM01000031.1 GCA_009380105.1 Micromonosporaceae bacterium | reverse complement strand
GGCTCGACCTCAACTCTCCGTATACGTACCTGCTCTGCGCGTCCCACTTCGCCGGCACCTCCGTGGTGGCGCGCGTGGCGGGCCGCCCCGCTGGATTCGTCTTCGGATACCTGCGGCCGGACGCCCCAGACACCGTGTTCGTCTGGCAGGTCGCCGTCGATCACTCGTACCGGGGCCGCGGCCTCGGGCTCGGGATGCTGGCGTCCCTCACCGACCGCCTACTGCCCTCCGGTTGCCGCTATCTGGAGTGCAGCGTGACCCCGGACAACCACGCCTCGGCGGCGTTGTTCACGTCGTTCGCCCAGTCCCGCGGCACACCGCTGGACAACGACCGGGTGCTCTTCTCCGCTGCTCTGCTCCCCCACACCGCCCCAAACGACACCGCCGATCAGCCCGCGTTGCCGTATCAGGAGGAGGTGCTCTTCCGCATCGGCCCGCTCGACGGGCCACGCGAGCGCGACCACACCACCTCGAACTGACCGCACACCGCACCACGGGCGCCGTCCCGACCCGGCGGCGGCACGCCCACGTGTCGCACGACGACTAGGAGAGGAACCATGAACGTATTCGAGACGCTCGAGTCGGAGGTACGCAGCTACTGCCGTGGCTGGCCGACTGTGTTCACCAAGGCCGTCGGCAGCCACCTACACGACGAGAACGGCCGCGACTACCTCGACTTCTTCGCCGGCGCCGGCACGCTCAACTACGGCCACAACCATCCGGTGCTGAAACGCGCGCTGATCGATTACCTGGAGTCCGACGGCGTGACCCACGCGCTGGACATGCACACCGCCGCGAAACGGACCCTGCTGGAGACCCTCCACCGCGTGGTGCTGCGGCCCCGGGGCCTGGAGTACAAGGTGCAGTTCCCCGGCCCGACCGGCGCGAACGCTGTCGAGAGCGCGCTGAAGCTCGCCCGCAAGGTGACCGGCCGGGAGACCATCCTGAGCTTCACCAACGCCTTCCACGGCATGACCCTCGGCGCTCTGGCGGTCACCGGCAACTCGATGAAGCGACGCAGCGCCGGAGTGCCGTTGCAGCACTCGATGCCGATGCCGTACGACGACTACCTCGACGGCCAGACCCCCGACTTCCTCTGGCTGAACGCCATCCTGGAGGACAGCGGCAGCGGCCTGGACGCTCCGGCGGCGATCATCGTCGAGACCGTGCAGGGCGAGGGCGGCGTGAACGTGGCCCGCGCGGAGTGGCTGCGGGAGCTGGCCGAGGTCTGCAAGCGGCACGAGATCCTGCTCATCGTCGACGACGTGCAGATGGGCTGCGGGCGCACCGGCCCGTTCTTCAGCTTCGAGACCGCCGGCATCACACCCGACATCGTGGTGCTGTCCAAGTCCCTGTCCGGGTACGGGCTGCCGTTCGCGCTGACCCTGTTCCGGCCCGAGCTGGACGTCTGGGAGCCGGGCGAGCACAACGGCACCTTCCGGGGCCACAACCCGGCCTTCGTCACCGCGACCAAGGCGCTGGAGCACTTCTGGAGCGACGACGCCTTCTCCGAGCAGACAGTCGCCAAGGGCGAGCGGCTCGGGGCCGCACTCGACAAGCTGGTCGCCGACAACGCCGACATCGGCGCGTACCGCAGGGGACGCGGCATGGTGTGGGGCTTCGGCGCCGACGACCCGGGACTCGCCGGCAAGGTGTGCGCGGCCGCGTTCGACCGCGGTCTGCTGCTGGAGACATCCGGCCCGCTGAGCGAGGTGGCCAAGGTGCTGCCGCCGCTGACCGCGACCGACGACGAGCTCGACGCCGGCATGGAGATCATGGCCGACTCGCTGCGCGCCGCCCGCTCCGCCTGACCCGTCCCGCACACCCGTAGGAGATCGAAGATGATCGTTCGCACGCTCGACGAGATTGTGGGGACCGACCGCGATGTCGAAGCCCCGACCTTCAAGAGCCGGCGCCTGGTGCTGGCGCAGGAGCAGGTGGGCTTCTCGCTCCACGACACCGTCCTGTTCGCCGGCTCGGAGACCAACATGTGGTACGCCAACCACATCGAGGCCGTCTACTGCATCGAGGGGACCGGCGAGCTGGTCAACGACGAGACGGGTGAGAAGCACCCGGTGGCGCCCGGAACCATGTACCTGCTCGACGGGCACGAGCACCACACCCTCAGGGCGCTCACCCAGCTGCGCATGGTCTGCGTGTTCAACCCAGCCCTGACCGGGCGCGAGGTGCACGACGAGAACGGCGTCTACCCATTGCTCACCGAGCCAAGCTCACAGGGTTGAGCCCGCTGACCAGCGACGAAAGGGCCCGAGGGCACACCCACGCCCCCGAGCCCGCCCGAGGAGGCACAGGCATGACTCTGACCACCGAAGACCCGGCGGTCACCGACCGCTACCCGACCCGCCGGGCCGGCGCCCAGAAGCTACTGCCCCGTGAGGAGCCGACCGTGTGGGGCTCGGCGGCGGACGGTCCTCTGGACCAGGCGACGCTGGACGGTTTCGACGCCGACGGGTTCCTGGCCGTGGAGCAGATCCTCGACGAGGCGGAGATCGCGGCCTACACCGCGGAGATGCGCCGGCTCGCCACGGATCTGCGGTTCATGGCGGACTCCCGCACCGTGGTGGACCGCGACACCCAGGAGGTGCGGGCGATCTTCGAGGTGCATCGGATCAGCGAGCTGTTCCGCGACCTCGCCAACGATCCGCGCCTGGTGGACAAAGCCCGCCAGATCCTGGGCTCGGACGTGTACGTCCACCAGAGCCGGGTGAACTACAAGCGCGGCCTGACCGGCAACGACTTCTACTGGCACTCCGACTTCGAGACCTGGCACGCCGAGGACGGCATGCCAGGAATGCGGGCGGTCGGGATCTCCATCGCGCTGCACCAGATCCACGTCTGCAACGGCGGGCTGATGATCATGCCGGGCTCGCACAAGACGTTCGTGCCCTGCGAGGGTGAGCCGTCCGGCGACTATCAGTGGTCTCTGGCGGGTCAGGAGATCGCCGTGCCTGACCCCGAGAGCCTGGCGCTGCTCGCCGACCGGCACGGCATCCATCTGTTCACAGGCGCCGCCGGCCACGCTGTGATCTTCGACCCGAACTGCATGCACGGGTCGAACGGCAACATCACCCCGTATCCCCGGTCGACCATCTTCGTCGTCTACAACAGCGTGGAGAACACCCTGGTGGAGCCGTACGCGGCGGTCCGGCCGCGGCCGGACTACATCGCCGCCAGGGACTTCGCCCCGGTCGCCGGCTGACCTCGCGCGCAAGGCACTCCTTGGCAAGATCGGGCCGCGCTCCTTGGCAAGATCGCTGCTTTGGGTACGAAAGCGCAGCTGGTCTGCGCTTTCGTACCCAGAATCGCGATCATGGGAGGAGGGACGGCGCGATCGCGGCCGGCCGGCGGGCTCGCCTCAAGATCGCGATTTGTGCACGGGTTCACAAGCGCTTACCCTGGTTCATCGGTGGCGCTCAGCTGACACCACGGCGGCGCGGGGGACGGGCCGCCGGGCCCCGAGCGACATTCCAAGGCCACATCGCCCGGGCACGGGCCCACGCAACTTCTCGGATGAGTCTGTATTCATGAACGTGCGCAAGCGAGTCAACCATCGAGCACGGTGCGCTCGTTCCTCATGCCGCGCCGCCGCGGTCCGGAACTCCCGCGACGACGCGAAGTCCGGGAAGCGGCTTCGCGGGGCGGACAAGCGAGGCGGGGCATGAGCGAACGCGGCGACCTGCAACGACCCTCGGGCTCCCCTCCGGTGCCGAACCTGCCCGAGGCGACGATCGCACGGCTCCCGGAATATCTCCGGGCGCTGCACCACCTGGCTGACACCGGCCACGACACGGTCTCCAGCGAGGCGCTCGCCGCCGCGGCCGGGGTCAACTCCGCCAAGCTGCGCAAGGACCTGTCCCACCTCGGCTCGTACGGCACCCGCGGCGTCGGGTACGACATCGCGCGCCTCATCGGCCAGATCGAGCTGGTGCTCGGGCTGACCTCCAGCCGCAACGTGGCCCTGGTCGGAATCGGCAATCTCGGTCACGCCCTCGCCGGCTACGGCGGCTTCGCCAGCCGAGGCTTCCGCCTCACCGCGCTCTTCGACACCGACCCCGCGCGCATCGGCGAGCGGGTCAACGGCCTGACGGTGCGGGACCTGTCCGACCTGGCCCAGGTGGTCGCGGCCGAATGCATCGCCATCGGCGTGATCACGACCCCGGCCCACGCCGCCCAGGACGTCGCCGACAAGCTCGTCAACGCCGGCGTGACCAGCATCCTGAACTTCGCCCCGTGCGTGCTGAGCGTCCCCGACGGCGTCGACGTGCGGAAGGTCGACCTGGCGATCGAGCTGCAGATCCTCTCCTTCCACGAGAACCGCAAGGCCTCGGCGCTCGACCCCATGGTCACGTCGCTGCCGGTCCAGGGAGGCGGCCAGCTGTCGTCGCAGTCCGCCAAGGGCGCCGTACGCCGAAATAACCGCGACGCATCCGCACGCGTGAGACGCTCCGGCCACGCCGAGGGTGTCATCCTCGACGAGGAGGCGATGGCAGTGAGCGAGCGGAGCGAGCGAACCGACCAGCACAGCAACGCGCGCGAACGCGCCGCCGAGCGAAGCGAGGTGGGGACGTGAGCGTTCTTGTGGTCGGGCTGTCGTACCGGACGGCGCCGGTGTCGGTGCTGGAGCGCGCCGCGGTGTCGCCGGAGGAGACGCCGGAGCTGCTCTCCGCGCTGCTCGCGAGCAAGCATGTCGCCGAGGCGATGGTGCTCTCCACCTGCAACCGGATCGAGGTGTACGCCGGCGTCAGCGCCTTCCACGGCGCCCTCAGCGACATCGCCGGCGCGTTGGCAGAGCGAGCGGGCACGGCCCTCGACGCGCTCGCCGACTGCCTCTATGTGCAGTACGACGCCGACGCGGCGCGGCACGCGTTCCGGCTCGCCGCCGGGCTGGACTCCCTGGTGATCGGCGAGGCGCAGATCCTCGGCCAGCTCCGCGACGCGTACACCTTGGCGACCGATCTGGGCGCCCCCGGCCGGCTGCTGCACGAGCTGCTGCAGCACGCGCTGCGCGCCGGCAAGCGGGTGCGCGCGGAGACCGGCATCGACCGGGCCGGTCAGAGCGTCGTCACGGCCGCGCTGGAGGTGGGCGCGCAGCGGCACGGCAGCTTCACCGGCCGCCCCGCGCTCGTGGTGGGCGCGGGCTCGATGGGCGCGCTCGCGCTGGCCAGCCTGCACCGGGCCGGTGCCGGCGCGCTGCACGTGGCCAACCGCAGCGCCGCCCGCGCCGAGCGGCTCGCCGGAGGGTACGACGCCACCCCGGTTCCAATCTCCGACCTCGACGCCGCGCTGGATGTGGCGGACGTGGTCATCAGCGCCACCGCTTCGCCCGGGCAGGTGCTCAGCCGGGCCCGGGTCGAGTCGGCGATGCGCGCCCGGGACGGCCGTCCGCTGCTGCTCCTGGACCTGGCGCTGCCGCGCGATGTCGACCCGGCAGCCGCCGAGCTTCCCGGGGTGACGCTGATCGGCATCGAACAGCTCACCGACGCTGTCGACGCCGTCACCGCCGCCGACATCCAGGCCGCGGAGACGATCGTGGCCGAGGAGCTCCAGGCGCATCTCGCGGCGCTGCGCAGCGGCGACGTCGCCCCGACCGTGGCCGCGCTGCGGGCCCGCGCCGACGAGGTGGTCAGCGGCGAGCTGCGCCGGCTGGGGCAACGCCGACCGGACCTGTCCGACGAACAGCGCGCCGACGTCGCGCACGCCGTGCACCGGGTGGTGCAGCAACTGCTGCACCTGCCGAGCGTGCGGGTGCGGGAGCTGGCCAGCGAGCCGGGCGGAGCCCGGTACGCCGACGCCCTGCGGGAGCTGTTCGGCTTGGACCTCGACCGCGCGTCCGCCGCCGAGACCCTCCAGGCCAGCCCGTTGGAGACGGACGGCCTGGACCCGCAGCCGGGGCGCGCCCAGGACGGGGGCGAGGCGTGAGCACGACCCTGACCCGCCCGCTGCGACTCGGCACCCGTGGCAGCGCTCTGGCGAAGGCGCAGTCCAACGACGTGGCCGACCTGGTGCGCAAGGTCGCCGACCGCGACGTGGAGCTGGTCGAGATCGTCACGACGGGCGACCGCTCCAGCGCGCCGGTGGCGCAGCTCGGCGTCGGCGTGTTCGTCTCGGCGCTCCGCGACGCCCTGCTGGCCGGTGAGATCGACTTCGCGGTGCACTCGTACAAGGATCTGCCGACCGCGCCGCCGGACGGCCTGGTGATTCCCGCCGTGCCGGAGCGGGCCGACGCCCGCGACGTGCTGGTGGCCCGCGACGGCCTGGCGCTGGCGGAGCTGCCGTCGGGCGCGACCGTCGGCACCGGGGCCCCCCGCCGGATCGCGCAGATCCTGGCGCTGGGACTCGGCCTGGAGTGCGTGCCGATCCGCGGCAACGTCGACACCCGGATCCGCAAGGTGACCGACGGCCAGCTCGACGCCGTGGTGCTCGCCGCCGCCGGGCTGGCACGCCTGGGGCGCATCACCGAGGCGACCGAGCTGATCGACCCGATGCTGGTGCTGCCGGCCCCGGCGCAGGGCGCGCTCGCGGTCGAGTGCCGCGCCGCCGACACCGCGCTCGTGGCCGAGCTGGCGGCGGTGGACCACCCCGCCACCCGGGCCGCCGTGACGGCCGAGCGGGCGTTGCTGGCGGCGTTGGAGGCCGGATGCAGCGCCCCGGTGGGCGCGCTGGCCGAAGTGACCGGGGAACCAGAAGACGTGGATCAAGAGATCTATCTGCGCGGCGCTGTGATCGCGGCGGACGGCTCGGAGGCCGTGCGCCTGTCCGGCGCCGGAACGCCATCCGACGCCGAGGGGATCGGCCGGCGCCTGGCCGCCACGCTGCTCGACAACGGCGCGGATTCACTGTTGGGGAGTACGAGATGACCCGTCGCAAGACAGTTGGCCGCATCAGCTTCATCGGGGCGGGCCCCGGTGACCCGACGCTGCTCACCCGCCGCGCGCACGAGGCGATAGCCGACACCGACCGGGTGGTGCATGACCGCACCGTGCCGCCTGTGCTGTTGGACGCGGTGCGGGCCGACGCCCCGGACGAGGTCGAGATCGACCCGGCCGAGGGCGCGCCGGGCGACATCGCCAAGGTGCTGCTGTCGGCGGCCCGCTCGGGGCTGCACGCGGTGCGCCTGGTCTCCGGCGACCCGTACGCGTACGACTCGGTGGTCAAAGAGGTGCAGGCCGTGGCGCGCACCGCGGTGCCGTTCGAGGTGGTGCCCGGCGTCAGCCACGCCGACGCGGTGACCAGCTACGCCGGGATGCCGCTCGGCGGAGCGCGGCTGCAGATCTCCGCCGAGGACGTGACCAGCCTGGACTTCGACGGCCTCGCCAGCGTGGTGCCGTACGCGGCGACCGCCCTCACCGTCGACTCCGGCGACCTCGCGTCAGTGCGGGACGGGCTGCTCGCCGCCGGGGTCTCCCCCAGCACCCCGATCGCGGTGACCGGCGACGGCACCGGCGACACCCAGCACACCATCACCTCCAGCGTCGACACGTTCGTCGAGGCGGCGCTCGGGTTCGCCGGCCGCCTCGTCGTCACCGTGGGCCACGGCGTCGCCCACAAGGCCAAGCTCGGCTGGTGGGAGAACCGGCCTCTGTACGGCTGGAAGGTGCTCGTCCCGCGCACCAAGGAGCAGGCCGGGGCGATGAGCGCCCAGCTGCGCGTCCACGGCGCGATCCCGACCGAGGTGCCGACCATCGCCGTCGAGCCGCCGCGCACCCCGGCGCAGATGGAGCGCGCGATCAAGGGGCTGGTCGACGGCCGGTACGCCTGGGTCGTGTTCACCTCCACCAACGCGGTGCGCGCGGTGTGGGAGAAGTTCACCCAGCACGGCCTCGACGCCCGGCACTTCGGCGGGGTCAAGATCGCCTGCATCGGGGAGGCCACCACCGACGCGGTGCGCGCCTTCGGGATCCAGCCGGAGCTGCTGCCGTCCGGGGAGCAGTCCAGCGAGGGCCTGCTGGCGGACTTCCCGCCATTCGACGCGGTGCTCGACCCGGTGAGCCGGGTGCTGCTGCCGCGCGCCGACATCGCCACCGAGACCCTCGTCGCCGGGCTCACCGAGCGCGGCTGGGAGGTCGACGACGTCACGGCGTACCGGACGGTGCGGGCCTCGCCTCCGCCGGCCGAGATCCGTGACGCGATCAAGAGCGGCGGGTTCGACTCGGTGCTGTTCACCTCGTCGTCGACCGTGCGGAACCTGGTGGGGATCGCGGGCAAGCCGCACGCGCGCACCGTCGTGGCCTGCATCGGCCCGAAGACCGCCGAGACGGCGCGGGAGTTCGGGCTGCGCGTGGACGTGCAGCCGGAGAAGGCCAGCGTGCCGGACCTGGTCGAGGCGGTCGCCCAGTACGCGGTCGAGCTGCGCGAGAAACTCGCCGAGATGCCGCCGAAACAGCGTCGCGGCTCCAAGGTGCAGGGCCCGACGGCGCTGCGTTTCCGCTGATCCGGTGCTCTCCCGCCGCCGTCGCGATCGTGACGCCGCCGCACACAGGGACGTAACTCCCCGGGCGTAGGGTGAAGCGATGACCGGTGAATTCCCCGCGGTGAGGCCCCGGCGACTGCGGCGCAGCCCCGCGCTGCGCAGACTCGCGGAGGAGACCCGACTGCATCCGGCGGACCTGGTGCTGCCGATGTTCGTCCGGGAAGGCCTGGCCGAGCCGCGCGTGGTGTCATCGCTGCCAGGCGTCATGCAGCACTCCCGGGAGTCGCTGCTGAAGGCGGCCACGGAGGCGGTGCAGGCCGGCGTCGGCGGGCTCATGATCTTCGGCGTGCCGGCGCGTCGCGACGCCGTGGGATCCGGCGCCACGGATCCGGACGGCATCCTCAACGTCGCGCTGCGAGACCTCTCGGCCGAGGTGGGCGACGCGACCGTGCTGATGAGCGACCTGTGCCTGGACGAGTTCACCGACCATGGGCACTGCGGGGTGCTCGCCGCCGACGGCTCAGTGGACAACGACCGCACTTTGGAGCGGTACGCCGAGACGGCGATCGCCCAGGCCTCGGCCGGGGCGCACGTGCTCGGGCTCAGCGGGATGATGGACGGACAGGTCGGGGCGGTGCGGGCCGCGCTGGACCGGGCCGACTTCACCGACACGTCGATCCTGGCGTACTCGGCGAAGTACGCCTCCGCGTTCTACGGGCCGTTCCGCGAGGCGGTCGAGTCGACGTTGCAGGGCGACCGGAAGACCTACCAGCAGGACCCGCCGAACCTGCGCGAGGCGTTGCTGGAGACGCGGCTCGATGTCGCGGAGGGCGCGGACATCCTGATGGTGAAGCCGGCGCTGCCGTACCTGGACGTGGTGCGCGCGGTGCGGGAGGAGTTCGAGCTGCCGGTCGCCGCCTACCAGGTCTCCGGCGAGTACGCGATGATCGAGGCGGCTGCCGCGAACGGCTGGCTCGACCGGGAGCGGGCGATCCTGGAGTCGCTGGTGGCGATCCGACGCGCCGGAGCCCAGATCATCCTGTCGTACTGGGCCGTTGACGTGGCCCGCATGCTGCGCCAGCGCTACTGACGCGCCCGGCGGCCCACGCCTGGCCGTGACTAGGTCTCGTTGTCGATCATGCGCTGGGCGCTGCGCGGCTCCACCGGCGCTCAGTGGTGACGCAGCGCGCCCATCGCATGATCAACAAGCGGCAGTCGTCAGAGGACCATGTCGCCGAGACGGTCGATCTGGTTCAGCGACGCGACGGTCGGGTCGAGGTACAGCTCGTTGAAGCCAGCGTCGGCGAACGCGCTGACCGCCGTCTTGATCGCGTCCTCGGAGCGCAACGCGCTCTCGGCGATGGTGTCGGCGTACCCGCCGAGAAAGCCGTAGTAGTGGCGCAGGTAGTCACGGGACCCCTGGTCGGCGTCCGAGCCGAGTGAGAAGTACGCGAGCGCCGCCAGCCGCGGCTCACCCTCGCGTCCGGCCCGGCGCCAGGCGTCGCGCACCTTGGCGGCGACCGGGCCCGCGACCTCGGGCGGCGTCCCGCCAGCGGTCCAGCCGACGCCCCATCGAGCGGCGCGCTCGACGGCCTTGTCGCTGGCCCCGCCGACCATGATCGGCACCTTGTGGTCGCGGGTCGGCGGCTGAGTGGACGGGTGGCTGCCCTCGGCGAGCGGCTCGCCGCGCCACGCCCGGTGCATCGTGTCGAGAGCGTCGTCGAACACCGCGCCCCGGCGGTGGAAGTCGCGTCCGGTGACCGCGTAGTCGTCGGCCCGGCCGCCCGGCGCGAGGCCGAGTGTGAACCGGCCGCCGGAGATCTGGTCGATGGTGGCGGCGGTCTTGGCGAGCACCGGGACCGGGTAAACCGGGGCGAGCAGGATGTTGGTCATCAGCCCGATGCTGCTGGTCGCGGTCGCGACGGCCGCGAACGTGGCGAGCGAGTCGTGACTCGGGTACGCGATCCGGTCGATCGTGACCAGGCCCGAGAAGCCGCGCTCCTCGGCCCGCTTCGCCCACTCGACCAGCTGGTCCGCGGGCGTGTCGGGGATGGCGTTGGGTAGGCCGATTCCGATTCGCATACGTGTCATCTCCGTGGTTCGCTCGTGGTCGTTGGCGCCTGGGTTCGCCGACAGCGCCGGTCAGGATCTGCCTGCGCCCGGCGATGGTGGCATCGACGAGACTATGGTCTTAAGGCGTGGACGCGCAGGACATGCGCCGCTTCGTCGAGTCGGGGCGGGTGGCGCGACTCGCGACGGTCGACGCGACCGGCCAGCCTCACCTCGTGCCGATCTGCTTCGCGCTGGTCGACGACACCGTGTACAGCGCCGTCGACCACAAGCCGAAACGCGGTGGACGGCTGCGCCGCGTCGCCAACCTGGAGGCTACGGGCAACGCCAGCGTGCTGGTTGACGAGTACCACGAGGACTGGACCAGACTGGTCTGGGTGCGGCTTGACGGGGTCGGTCGGATGGTGGCGGACCCGGCCGAGATGAAGCGCGCGGCCGACGCTCTGACGCGGAAGTACCAGCAGTACGCCCTCCTGCCGCCCGAGGGCGAGATGATCGCTGTCGACGTGCGACGCTGGCGCGGCTGGCGGTCCGGGGACAGCCGCCAGCGCTGATCGTGGCAAGGGCCAGGCTCTGCCCAGCTGCCCGTCAGGGCGCACAGCGGCACCACCGTGACGCCTGCGTGACGCGTGCGCCCATGCGTCGCGGCGAATATGTGCCTAGGAACGGTGCGCGCGCCGGACATTCGGTGGTCGGGCGAAGGCCCGGGGAGGCAGCTCACATGACTGGTATAGGTGTCGGCCACCTAATCGGGGCCATATTGTTTGTCGGACTGCTCGTGGGCCAGGTGGTCGTGCTCGTGCTGCTGGCCCGCCGAAGTCGGATCTCAGTGACGGAAGGTGTCCTCACTGGACTCATCACTGTGACGGTCGGCAGCGCGATCTTCCAGGTGGTCCACGCCGTCGAACACTTCGCGCAGGTCGGTTACTGGGTGATCCACCCTACCGACGCGCCCTGGGTGACACCGTGGGCCGCGTACCTCGTCACGGGCCTGAGTCCGTACGGGCCGCCGGGCATGGGCGTGGAACTGCTGCACCTCATCGGCAATCTGATCTTCTTCTTCGGCGTGGTGTTCCTCGCGATACTGGTGCGGGTCATCGGCGGTTCCGTGGCGGCGGCGAGGGCGACCAAGCTGACCCTGTGGGTGCAGGGAATCCACGTGCTGGAGCACGTGGCCCTCACGCTGTCCCTGGCGATGACCGGACGCGCGATGGGCCTGTCCACCGTCTTCGGCGCCATCACGGGCCCTTCCTTGTTCACGTACCGGATCTGGTGGCACTTCGCGATCAACCTGGTGGGCACGATTCTGCTTGCCAGGGCGCTCTGGCAGCTGCGGCCCGCGCTCGCCACAGCGCGCCACCGCGAGACACCGTTCTCCGGCTGGGCGGTGGCGCCATGGCCGGCGGCCACATCCGCGCAGCCGCGTGAGAAGCGCGACGTCGCGGCGGTCGCCAAGCTCGGCCCGATGATCTTCGCTTTCCACCTCGCCGGAGCCCCCCGCGAAGCCCCTGCCACCGAAACCGCTGCCACCGAAGCCTTGGACTTGGCCCTGTCCCGGGCCGCTCGCACCGCTGACGACGCCAGAGAAGCGGCGCCGGCCGCCGGCGCGGATACGGCTTCCGGGCCCACGGACCAGGCAATCGCGCGGAAACCCGGCCCGGTTCTGTCCAAGGCGCGGGATCTCGGGTTGCGGATAGCCACCGTGGTGGCTGCCGTCGCGACGGTGGTGCTCGCCGTGCACATCAGCTTCGTCCTGCTGGGCGCCAACGAGCACAACGTCCTGGTGAGCTTCTTCTGCGCGCGGGCAGACGAGTTCGCGCTCGGCTTCCAGGATGTCTTCGTCAACCCGGATCCGCGGGCGAGCGCATTGGTGAACTACGGGCTCGCCGGGTTGCTCTACCTCTTCGCCTGGCGAGCCCTCGTTCACCTTCGCAAGCCCACCTGACATCACAGTGGCCGGCTCGTCGTCTGGGCGGTGGACGATCCGTCGTCCGCGCGGTGGTCGACGAGCCGCGGGGAGACCGCTACGAGCTGAGGTGGGCGAGCAACTCGGGGACGTCGGCTTCGTACTCGTACCACTCGCGGTCCGGGACGAAGCCGAGCACCGAGTTCACCCGGGCCATCTGCTCCATCTCCAGCGTCTGCCAGGTCACCACGTCACGGATCTGCGGCTCGTCGTCCCGCATCGCCATCAGCATCCGGGCCTTCATCGCCAGTCCCAGCCCGTACCCGCGGTGCGCCTGGACGACCAGAGTGTCGTACTGGTCGGCGCGCTCCGGCCGATGCGCGGGCACGACCAGCTCCGTCAGCCCGGCCACCTGCCGGGTCGCGTCGTGCGTCACCACGACCACGTATGACCGCATGCCCCGCCGGCGCAGCGTGGAGAGGCTGGCGCGGAGCCGGTTCGCCTCGATGGAGACCATCCGGTCGATGTCGAAGTCGTCGCCCGGAAGGTGGCGCAGCATCAGCTTGGCGCGGGCGTACGGCTCCAGCATCTCTTCCGGAGGCCCGCCCGGCAGGTACTCGACCCGGTAGCCGTTGGCGAGCTGGCCGGCGATCTGCTCGGTGCGCGGCCAGTGGACGTGCTCGAGGGTCAGCACGTGCCGCACCTCGACCAGGGTGCGGTGGAAGCCGCACGCCTCGTAGAACCGGACTCCGGGCGTGCCGCCGATGACCTCGACCGTGAGCGTGCGGCGCCGCTCGGCGTTGGCGCGCCACGCCACGGCGTTGAGCAGCTCGCGCGCGATGCCCTGGCGGCGCGCGTCGGCGCGTACGAAAAGATCCAGCACCCCGGTCTGACCGCCCACCAGGAGCAGGCTGGCGCTGCCGAGCACCTTGCCGCCGTCAGCCGCGGTCCCGGCGTCGTCCTCGGCGAACCACATGAGCCGGCGCTCCTCCGGCATGTTCACGGCGAGGTACTCGCGCACGTGGTCGGAGCGCCATGGCGGCTCGTCGGGCAGGTCGGCGTGCAGCACGTCGTTGATCAGGCACAGCCACGCGTCGATGTCGGCTGTGGCGGCGTTGGCCGGATCCCACTCACGCACCTGCACTCGTATTGCTTACCCGACGCGGTGGCCCAAACGCGATAGGTGGCGGATCACTATTTTTCAATTCCACTGTCTCGCGGTACAAATATGGGCAAACCATCCCACCAAGTGGAACATCTTCGCCGGTCAGCCGCCGGATCGGCTCATCCGCCCGTACTCGTCCGCAGCCGTGAAGACGCTTTGCACGTACGAGTCCAGGTGGTTGTAGGAGAAGATCGCGCCGCGCCAGCCCTCGCCGGTGGCGAGGTCGCGGCCCCCGGCGCACAGGTACCGGGCCGCGGCGACCGCCGCGTCGTCGATGTCATAGGGGTTCGCGCGGCCATCCCCGTCGCCGTCGGTGGCCCAACGCGACCACGTGGTCGGGATGAACTGCATCGGCCCGACGGCCCGGTCGTAGGTCTTGTCGCCGTCGAGCTTGCCGTCGTCGGTGTCGCGGATCTGCTTGCGCTCGGGACCGCCGTCGAGCGGCAGGCCGACCACGGGCGGGTCGGAGGTGCCGTCCTCTCGGAGCGCCGCCCCGCCGGTGCGCCCATGGTTGGACTCGATCTTGCCGATGCCGGCGAGGGTCGGCCAGCTGAGGTTGCAACTCGACTGGGTGCTGGCGATGGTGAGCTCGGCGTACCCGTACGCCTGGAGCGCGACCTTCGGGACACCGACGTGCTGGAGGCTGTCCGCCCACGTGCCCAACGCGTCCTGGGGGCGCTTGGGCTGCTTGCTTTCCGGCTGGCTGGGGCCCGGGTCGACCGGCGGGTCCGGGGCCGCGGGCGCGTCGACCACAGGAGCGTCGGGCGCCGCGCTGGGGGCGGCGCTGCTCGGCGCGGCGGCCGGGGTGGTGTTGGCTCCGGAGGGCACGACGTACAGGCCGGTGTACACAGCGGCGCCGAGCACGGTCACGATCGCGAGGGCGTGGAGGCTCAGACGCGCGCCGGGGCACCGTAGGCCGGCCACCAACCAGGACCATGCCGCGACCAGGCCGCGCCACGCGGCCGCTGGCCAGGAGATGATCGCACGCAAGGGACGGCCCATGCCGGTCACGGGCCGTCGAATCGCATCAGTCCATCGACGCACCAGCCGAGTATTGCTCATCGCGTCGCTCGACCCAACATTTGATCACGCGCAATCGAGACAAGCCGGCGAATCACAATGCCACGCTCGACGACAAGACTACGACGTGTGAGTGAGCAACTACGTGCAGCGGGAAAGTCAAGGGCCTTTGGTCCTACGTTGCCCCGCCGTACGAGCTAGATCGACGAACCGGTCGGAACCGTTAGCCGACTATTCCCCCGATGCCCAAACCCCGTGAAGCGCGGCACGATGGGTCCACTCGTCACTGCGGAAGCGGAGGTAGCCGCATGACGCTTCGGCCCTATCTGCCAAGTGGACAGGTCACGTTCCTGTTCACCGACATCGAGGCATCGACGCGGATGGCGCAGGCCCTGGGTGAGGAATACCGGCCCGTGCTGCACCAGCACCGTGCGATCCTCCGCGGCGCCATGGGCGCGTACGACAGCGCCGAGCTCCTCACCGAAGGCGACTCGTTCTTCATCGCCTTCCAGAACGCCAGCGACGCCGTGACGGCCTGCGTCACAGCGCAGCGCGCCATGGACACCCACCCGTGGCCGACCCCTGCAGCGCGACCCCGGGTGCGGATGGGACTGCACACCGGGCACGTCGTGCCGTACGGCGGCGAGTACGCCAGCCACGAGGTGCACCGCGCCGCGCGGGTCGCCTCCGCGGCCCACGGCGGCCAGGTGCTCTGCTCCGGGGCCACGGCCGCGCGCGCCGAGCTCCCGGACGCGGCCTGGCTGCTCGACCTGGGACTGCACCGGCTCCGTGGATTCGACGACGCCGAGCGGCTCTACCAACTGGTCGCGCCGGGCCTGGACCGCCACTTCCCGCGTCCGCGCACTCTCGGCCCCGCGTCCCACAACCTGCCGGCCGCGTCGACCAGCTTCGTCGGGCGCGCCCGCGAGCGCTCCGAACTGCGGGCCCTGATCTCCGCGCACCGGCTGGTCACGGTCACCGGTCCAGGCGGGGTGGGCAAGACCAGGCTCGCCGTGGAGGTGGCCAGCGACCTGATCTCGGCGTACCCGGACGGCGTCTGGTTCGCCGACTTCGCCGCCACGAGCGACCCGGCGCTGGTGCCGGTCGCCGTCGCGGCCGCCTTCGGCCTGCGACCCGAGCCGGGCCGGCCGATCGGCGAGACCCTGGCAGAAGACGTCTCGCCCCTGCGTTGCCTGCTGGTCCTCGACACCTGCGAGCACCACCGCAGCCAGGTCGCCGCCGTGGTGTCACAACTGCTCGCGGCATGCCCCCGGCTCACCGTGGTCACCACCAGCCGGGAGCCCTTGGGACTCGCTGGCGAGCTGATGTGGCGGATTCCGCCGCTGTCGCTCGTCCCGACGGGCCAGGGTGAGCGCAGCGACGCGGTGGAGTTGCTGCTCGACCGCGCCAGCGCGGCCCGCGGCGGTGACCTGCGGTGTCCCGACGAGCTGTCGCACATGGACCGGATCGCCCGGAGACTGGACGGCCTGCCGCTCGCCATCGAACTCGCCGCCGCCCGCATGCGGGTGCTGTCCGCGTCCGAGCTGGCCGAACGCCTCGACGACGTGATCGGCGTGCTGGACGGCGACACCGCGGCCGGGAACCTGGACGACGGCTCGGCGACCGAGGGTCAGAGCCGGGCCGCCGACAGCCGGGTCGGGCCGGACTGGGCCGCCGCCGACCGGACCGGCCGGCACCGCACGCTGACCACCACCGTCGGCTGGTCGTACCGCACCCTGGAGCAGCGCCCCGCGCGGCTCCTGCGGCAACTGGCGGTGTTCGCCGGAGGGGTCGACCTGGCCGCCATCGAGTGGCTGCTGGGAGAGAGATGTCTCGCGCCGTTGGCGGTCCTGGTGGACAAATCGTTGGTACGAGTTGACGACGGCCCTGGGCGCACCCGGTACCGGATGCTCGACACAATCCGGGCGTACGCCGCGCGCAAGCTCGACGCGATGGGCGAGGAGATGGCCGCGCGCGACCGGCACGTGGCCTGGTGCCTGCAGTCGCTCTGCGGTGACGGCTACCTGTCGGACGCCGCGCTGTCAGACGCCGCGCTGTCAGGCTCCGCGCTGTCGGTAGCCGCGCTGTCGGACGCCGCGCCGCTCGTGGAGCCGCCGGTCATGGACTCGTTGGTCGAGGAGGTGCGCCAGGCGCTGCACTGGTCGGCCGCCGGCGGCGACGTGCGCAACGGGCTGCGCCTGGCGGCCGCGCTCGAAGGGTGGTGGACCCGCGGCCATGCCCGCGAGGGTCGGGTCTGGCTGTTCCGGCTGTACGAGCGGATGGCAGCCATCGGGGCGCCCGTGGCGGGCCACGAGCTGGCGGCTGCGTACCTCGTGCACGCGCGGCTCGCTGGAGCCGACGGAGAGCTCGGAGAGCGGACCCGCTTCAGGCGCCGCGCCGAGCAGGCCGCGCAGGGCGCCAACGACCAGATCCTCGCCGTGCACCGCGCGAGCGGCCCGGCGTACGCCGCCGCGGGCGGCATCCCGGCCTAGCGAGCCACCCCGTCCCGGCTCCCGTCCCGATCGGGGACTCGGTTAGACGGTGCGAGGCGGGCTCGGCTGACTCTCGTGGTGCAGCCGGTCCAGGGCGGTCGCCGCGTACGTGTACGCCTTGCCGTGCGAAACCGTCTTGTCCTCGAACGACGCGCCGGCGCCGTCCGCGCGCACAGTGCCGATCAGGTGCGCGGCGTCATCGTACCCGCAGTCAGGCACAGAGCGCCCTTCGAACCGGTAGACCGCGTACGCCGCCGGAGCGCTCCCCGCGGTCGGCTGGATGTCCAGCTCCACCTCGCCGTCGGCGCGGCCGACCGTCGTGATCACCGGTGCGGCCGGGGCGCTGCCGCCACGGGCGGCTATCACCGGGATCAGCGCCGGCCGGGAATACTGCTCCGACACCAGCCTGCTGATCGCGCCGAGCCGGTTGGCGCGCAGTTGCACCGCGCTGAAGTGCACGTCGCCGTGCACGTCCGGGTAGTCCCGGTTGAAGGTCAGATGCTTGCTCAGCTCGGCCGGGTCGTCCCAGGCGCCGCCGGTGCCGATCTTGTACGCCGCCTGGCCCGCGTAGAGGTGCACGCCGGTGCCGGCGACCACGTCGGCCCACCACGGGGTGAGCTTGGCGTAGTCGGCCACGGTGAAGCCGATGTTCCAGTAGATCTGCGGGTTGATGTAGTCCAGCCAGCCCGCTTTCACCCACAGCCGCGAGTCGGCGTAGATGGCGTCGTAGGACTGCAGGCCGTTGGTCTCCGAGCCGCGCGGGTCGGTGCCCTTGTTGCGCCAGATCCCGAACGGGCTGATCCCGAACTTCACCCACGGCTTGGCGGCGTGGATGCGCTCCCCGATCTGCTTGATCAGCAGGTTGGTGTTGTTGCGGCGCCAGTCGTGGATGTTGTCGAATCCGGCGCCGTGCTCAGCGTAGGTGTGGTGGTCGCCGAAGTCCTGCCCGGCCGCGGGGTACGGGTAGAAGTAGTCGTCGAAGTGCACCGCGTCGATGTCGTAGTTCTCGACGGCATGCATGATCGCGTTCTGCACGAAATCCCGCACCTCGGGGATGCCGGGGTCGAAGTAGAGCCGCCCACCCGCGTTGTCCACCGGGTACGGCACCACCCAGTCGGGGTTGCGCCGCGCCACGTGGTCGGCCGGGAGCTTGTTCACATCGACGCCCGCGTGCCCGAGGGACGCCGGCATGCTCACCCGGTACGGATTGAACCAGGCGTGGAACTCCAGGTTCCGCTTGTGCGACTCCCTGACGAGGAACTCCAACGGGTCGTAGCCGGGGTCCTTGCCCTGCTCGCCGGTGAGCCACATCGACCACGGCTCGAGCGGCGAGGGCCAGAACGCGTCGGCGGTCGGCCGCACCTGCACGAACACCGCGTTCAGCCGGTACGCCTGCGCCTCGTCCAGGAGCCGCAGGTACTCCGCCTTCTGCTGCTCCACCGGCAGTCCTCGACGGCTGGGCCAGTCGATGTTCACCACGGAGGCGATCCACATCGCGCGCATCTGCCGCTTCGGCGTCGCGGGGTTCGGATCGCAGTCGGCGACGCCGGGCGCGGCCCCGGCGACCGAGGCGCCGGCGTACGCGCTCTGAGGGATGACCAGGCCGCTGGCGGCGGCAAGCGTTCCGGCGCCGAGCGTGCCGAGTAACTGACGACGGGTGGGTTCAACCATGACGCCCTCCGAGGGGACGAGGGAAAGAAAGCTTCAACAGTCGCGACGACTGTGCCAGATTTCTGTATCCCGCAAAACCCCCGGTCGGCCCCTTTCCCGGCGGATCTTGGAGCTCTTCCGTCGCCCTGGCCACGGAAAAGCTCCAAGATCGCGGAAGAGATGTGCGAGAGTCCGCGTGGTGGGGGACCGAGGGCTCGACGCCGACGGGTTCATCCGGCGAGAGGGATCCCTCGACCGGATCGCGGCGCCGTTCACGGGGCTGGTCGCCGAGTTGCGGGCGCGGGTCCGCGCCGCGTACCCACAAAAGAGTCTGTATGTGTACGGAAGCCTGCCGCGCGGCGCCGCCGTGCCCGGCCGGTCCGACCTGGACGCGATGGTGGTCCTGGACCGGGAGCCGACCGAGGCTGACCGCGCCGCCGGGAGAGACATCGAGGCCGCGCTTGACGACGCGCACCCGGTCGTGGACGGCGTCGGAATCCTGCTGGACTCCCGGGAACGTCTCCTCAGCCCGGCCGAACGGCACGACGGCGGCTTCTTCGTGAAGTGTCTGTGCACTCCCGTGTTCGGCGAAGATCTCGCGCCTCTGCTTCCCGGCTACCGCCCGACCCGGCGGCTGGCCCGGGACACCAACGGCGAGATCGGCGAGGCGCTCGCCCGCGCCCGGTCGCGACGCTCCGACGGGCTCGGCCCGGCCGACCGGGCGCGGCTCTGCCGATGGCTCGCGCGCAAGGTCACCCGCACCGCGTTCACGCTCGTCATGCCGCGCTGGGGCGGCTGGACCAGCGACATGGACCTCACCCACGAGGTGGTGTGCGGCTACTACCCCGACTGGGACGCCCCGCTACGGCGCCTGATCGACCTCGCCCGCACGCCCAGCGACGCCCATGAGGCGGTGGAGCAGGTGCTCGCCTTCGGCGATCAGGTCGCCGCCGAGTACGCGGCGGAGATCGGCGTGAAACCCCCGAGCGGACAGTGAGCGGTCGGTCTCCGAGATCACTCCGTGACGGCTCGCTGACGCCGGTCACAGTCGGTGAGGGCAGTGGTTTGCGGATTCGCGGCTGCTGAGACAATGTCGGGGCCGTGACCGAGAACCTCGTCGCCGACGACGGCATGCCCGCCGCCGCCGGCCACCCCGCAGAAGACGGAGCCGGCACCGAGACCGTGCCGATCGGCTCCGCCGCGCTCTTCCGCCGCGCCCGCGCTGTCACGCCGGGCGGGGTGAACTCCCCTGTCCGCGGATTCGGCGCCGTCGGCGGCGACCCCCGCTTCATGACGCGCGGCGAAGGCGCGCGTCTGCACGACAG
>WHSM01000181.1 GCA_009380105.1 Micromonosporaceae bacterium | reverse complement strand
GATCTCGACGCCGTCGAAGCGGATGTGTCCCGAGGTCGGCTCCACCAGCCGGAGCAGCCCACGGCCGAGCGTGGTCTTACCGCAGCCGGACTCGCCGACGAGGCCGTACGTCTCTCCGCGCCGGATCGACAGCGAGACACCATCGACGGCGTACACGTATCCGACCGTGCGGTCGAGCAGGATGCCGCGCTTGATCGGGAAGTGGACCTTCACGTCTTCGAGCTCCAGCAGCACCTCGGGCGTCTCGGCGACTGCCTGGGCTGACTCGGTGGCAGGGGTGGTCACTGGGCGCGCGCCTCCTCAGCCGTGGCATCACTGGGCTGGTCGTTGACCGGGTTGTGGCAACGCAGCAACCGGTACCCGTCGTGCAGCAGCTCCGGGGTGTCGTCCACGCACACGTCGAGGACGTTGTCGCAGCGCGGCGCGAACGCGCACCCTTCGGCCCAGGGGATGTTGTCGTTGATCGACCCCCGGATCGGGTGCAGCAGCGCGCCACGAGGCTGGTCCAGGCGAGGCACGGAGTTGAGCAGACCGTGGGTGTACGGGTGCTTCGGCTCGCCGAACAGGGTCCGCCGCACCGCCTGCTCGACCACCCGGCCGGAGTACAGCACGTTCACCTCGCCGCACATGCTGGCCACGATGCCCAGATCGTGCGTGATCATCATCAGGGCGGTGTCCTGGCTGTCGTCCACCAGCTCCCGCAGCAACGCCAGGATCTGCGCCTGGATCGTCACGTCCAGCGCGGTGGTCGGCTCGTCGGCGATCAGCAGTCGCGGTTTGCACGCCAGCGCCATCGCGATCAGAGCCCGCTGCCGCATCCCGCCGGAGATCTGGTGCGGATACTCCGTGAGGCGTCGCTCCGGGTCGGGGATGCCGACATCGTCGAGCAGGCCCCGGGACTCCTTCGCCGACTCCTTGCGGTCCATGCCACGGTGCCGCTGCAGCACCTCGGCCACCTGGATCCCGATCGGCACCACCGGGTTCAACGACGACAGCGGATCCTGGAAGATCATGCCGATGTCGCGGCCTCGCCGGTCCCGCATGGCCTCGCGAGGCAGCTTGAGCAGATCGACGCCTTCGAAGAAGACCTCGCCGCTCACCTGTACCCCGCGCGCTGGCAGCAGACCCATGATGGCCAGCGCGGTGACGGACTTGCCGCAGCCGGACTCCCCCACGACGCCGACCGTCTGCCCGGCCTCGACGGTGAGGCTGACCCCGTCGACGGCGATGAACGGAGCCGTGCCGCGCCGCTTGAACACGACCGTCAGGTCACGGACCTCAAGTAGTGCCATGGATCATCACCGCCGGTTCTTCGGGTCGAGTGCTTCGCGCATCGACTCGCCGAGGAGGGTGAAGCCGAGCGCCACGATGACGATCGCGACCGCGGGGTAGATCGCGAGTCCTGGACGCACGTCCAGATACCGCTGCGCCTCGCCGAGCATCAGCCCCCACTCCGCGCGGTGCGTGTCCTGGTCGCCCAGCCCGAGGAACGACAGCGCCGCGGCGTCCAGAATCGCCACCGCGAGCGTCAGGGTCGCCTGCACCAGGACTGGTGACATCGCGTTCGGAAGCATGTGGCGCAGCACGATGGTGTGTTCCCGCACGCCGAGCGCCCGAGCGGCGAGCACGTGGTCGCTCTCCCGCTGCGCGAGCATTGAGCCTCGCAGCAGTCGCGCGAAGATCGGCACCGCGATGGTCGCCACGGCGATGATCACCGTCCACTGGTTCGGCCGCGAGGCCAGCGCTGCGAGGGAGATCGCGAGCAGCAGGCTGGGAATCGCCAGCATCACGTCGGTGAGCCGCATCAGCACCGCGTCGACCCAGCCGCCCAGCGCCCCCGCGATGCCGCCCAGCACCACACCCACGAACAGCCCCATCAGGGTGGCCGCCACCCCGACGAAGAGTGTCTGGCGGGATCCGTAGATCAGACGCGAGAGCAGGTCACGACCCAGGTTGTCAGCCCCCAGCGGGAACCCCGGGGCGTGGTCGGGGATGTGGGACGCTGTTCCAAGATCGATCAGCTCGTCGTAGCGCACCCCCGGATCGTGCGGCGCCAGCAGCGGAGCGAACGCCGCGAGCAGCACGAAGGCCGCGATGATCGCGCCGCCCACGATCGCCACCGGGCTGCGCACCAGTCGTCGCAGCGCGTCCATCAGCAGGCTGGCGCCGCCGCTCTCGGCGGAGGCGGCCGCCAGTCTGTCGAGGCGATCCTGTTTGCGCTCTGTGAGCGCCCCGAGAGTCATTTCACACGCACCCTGGGATCGATGAGGGCGTAGGACAGGTCGACGATCAGATTCACGAAGACGTACACCACTGCCGCGAGCAGGATGATCGCCTGCAACCGCGCGTAGTCGCGCTCCTGGATGCCGTCGGCGAGCAGCCAACCAACCCCACGGAACACGAACACCGTCTCGGTCAGCACGGCTCCGGCGAGCAGCAGGCCGATCTGCAGCCCGATCGCGGTCACCACCGGCAGCAGGGCGTTGCGCAGCACGTGCCGGGTCCGGATGGTCTGCCGGCGCAGCCCTTTGGCCTCCGCCGTCCGCACGTAGTCCTCGTTCAACACGTCGAGCACGCTCGCCCTGGTGATCCGCACGATCACGGCCAGCGGGATGGTGCCCAGCGCCAACGCCGGCAGGAGCAGATGCATGAACGCGTCGGCGGCAGCGTCCCACTCCCGGGTCAGCAGACCGTCCAGCACGAAGAAGTTGGTGACGTGCGTGGCGTCGAGCGCGGCGCTCTGCCGACCGGACGGCGGCAGCCAGCCCAACCGGACCGCCACGCCGGCCTTGAGCAGGTAGCCGAGGAAGAAGACGGGCACCGACACTCCGACCAGGGTGCCGATGATCACGCCGCTGTCGAGCGGGCGTCCCTGGTAGCGGGCGGCGATGTAGCCCAGAGGGACACCCAGCGCCACTGCGAAGGCCAGGGCGAAGAAGCTCAGCTCGATCGTTCCCGGGAACGCCTGGCTGAGTTCCCGAGCCACCGCCATTTTGCTTGACGTGGAGGTGCCGAAGTCCCCGGTGAGCATTCGGCCCAGCCACCTGCCGTACTGCACCCAGACCGGCTGGTCATAGCCGAACACGTGGTTGAGGGCGGCGACCCGTTCCGGTGTGGCGCGCTCGCCCAGCATCGCGATCGCCGGGCCGCCGGGCAGGTTACGCAGCCACGCGAACATCAGCACCGACAGTGCGAACAGGGTCAGCACCATCTGCAGTAGACGGCGTACCACGACTCGAAGCATCCGCTCCCTCTCCCTGTCGCGACGGCCGCCCTTGTGACGCGACCGCTGCCCTGGACGGCGCCGGCTCGGATCGGCGTGGGTGCGCGATCCGAGCCGGCGCCGTCTGTCGAATCCTTGCCCGCTACGAGAAGTAAACCGTGTTGAACTTCTCAGCGGTCAACGGGCTCGCGACGAGACCCTTGATGTTGCCCTTCACCACGATGCCCGGAGGCGAGTGGGAGACGGGCACGGCCGGCAGCCACTCGCTGAGCAGCCTCCGGTTGACCTCCTGCCACGCGGACTCCTTCTCTGCCTGGTCGACGATCGAGTCGGCCTTGGCGATGGCGGCGAACATGTCCTTCATCCCCTCGGTGCCGAAGCCCTTCTGCCCCCGACCGAAGAACGTGCCGTTCCAGTTGATCGGGTCGTTGAAGTCACCGGTCCAGCCGAGCAGGTGCAGGTCGTGCTTGCGGGTCTGGCTGATCGCGTCGAGGTACTCGGTCCACGGCTTGGCGACCGGCTCGACCTCGATGCCGGCCTTGGCGAGATCGTCCGAGAGAACCTGGAAGATCTCCTTCGGGTTCGGCATGTACGGCCGCGTGACCTCGGTCGGGTAGTAGAACTTGACCTTGAGGTTCTCGGCCCCGGCCTCCTTCAGGAGCGCCTTCGCCTTGTCCAGGTCGTAGTCGTACTTCTCGACGTCGTCGGCGTACCCCAGCACGCTGTCGGGCATGAACTGGGTGGCAACCGACGCGCCCTCCGGCAGCTTGGTCTTGACCAGCTGCTCGCGGTTCATGGCGTGCGCGATCGCTTTCCGGACGCGAATGTCGGAGAGCTCCTTCGCCGGGCCCCTCTGGTTGATGCCCAGGTAGAGCACGTTGAAGGCGTCGCGGATCTCCAGCTTGAAGCCCTCGTCCTTGAGCGTCTGATAGTCGGCCGGCGAGGGCAGGTCGTAGCCGTCGATCGTGCCGGCCTGCAGCTCCTGCTTCCGAGCGTTCTCGTCCGGGATGGTCTTGAAGAGCAGCTTCTTGAGCTTGGCTTTGCCACCCCAGTACCCGTCGAAGCGCTCCAGGGTCGCGGTCTCGTTCGCCTCGTCGTACTTGACGAACTTGAACGGCCCGGTGCCGGTCGGGTGCTTGGTGGCGTAATCCGGGTAGGCGAAGGTCTCGCCCTCCTGGACGACGTTGTCAGCGTCGTACTTCTGCATCGCGGTGGGGCTGGAGATCGACAGCGAGGTGAGCGAGAAGGCCGCCGGGAACTTGCCCTGGAACTCCTTCAGCTTGATCACCGCGGTGTGTGTGTCGGTCGCCTCACACCCGACGTACGGCGTTTCGCCGTACTCACCCTTGTTGCTCTTGAAGCCGCCGAAGACGTCCAGGTAGTAGATCGCCTGCGCCTGAGCGGCCTCGGTGTCGAGGTTGTGCCAGCGGTCGTAGTTGAAGCAGACCGCCTCGGCGTTGAAGTCGGTGCCGTCGTGGAACTTCACGTTCTCCCGAAGCTTGAAAGTCCACGCGGTGCCGTCGTCGTTGGGCTCCCAGGACTCCGCCAAGCCGGGCGACAGCTCGGCAGTGCCGGGCTTGTGGTCGAGCAACGTCTCGTACATCTGCCGGGCGACCCGGAACGTCTCGCCATCCGTGGCGAACGTCGGATCGAAGGTCTCGGGCGCGCCCGCCGCGCCGAACACAAGCGTGCTCTTGGCGCTCTTCTCCCCACCACGCTTGCTCTCCGCGCACCCCGTCACTGCCAGCGTGACGGCGGCGGCGACGGCAACCGCGGCCTTTAGCCTCCGTGCCTGCATGTGTGTTACCCCTGTCCGTCGGTTGACGCGCCGCCTACGGCGCGGTCAGGGCAGAAACTAGCGAGGGCGCCACGTCCAACAAAACCAGAGGCGGCAAATCGGTACCTGAACGTCACCTTGAGCGATGCTTACCTGCCACGCTCGCAGACCGAACAGACCTGGCGCCCTGACCGAACGGACCGAAGCTTCGAGCTAGACGTCCAGAGATCGGCGGCCTTCGAAGGCCCGGCCGAGGGTGATCTCGTCGGCGTACTCGAGGTCGCCGCCCACCGGCAGCCCGCTGGCCAGACGGGTCACCGACAATCCCATCGGCTTGATCAGCAATGCCAGATACGTGGCCGTTGCCTCGCCCTCCGTGTTGGGGTCGGTGGCGAGGATCAACTCCTTCACCTCACCGGACCGCAGGCGCAGCATCAGCTCGCGGATCTTCAGGTTGTCCGGGCCGATACCCTCCAGCGGATTGATCGCTCCGCCCAGCACGTGGTAGTGCCCGCGGAACTCGCCCGTGCGCTCGACCGCGATCACGTCCTTGGGCTCTTCCACGACGCAGATCACCTCGTCCGACCGGCGCGGGTCGCGGCAGATCCGGCACCGCTCCTCCTCCGCGACGTTGAAGCAGACAGCGCAGAACCTGACCTGGTCCTTCACCCGCTTGAGCACCGACGCCAGGCGCGCCACGTCCGCCGGATCCGCGCCCAGAATGTAGAACGCGATCCGCTGCGCGCTCTTCGGGCCGATCCCCGGCAACCGACCGAGCTCGTCGATCAGATCCGCGATCGCGCCCTCGTACACCGGCGTTTAGATCCCGAGTCCGGGCATGCCGCCGGCGATCGGGCCGAGCTTCTGCTCGCCGGCCTTCTGCGCCTCCGCGGTCGCGCTGCGCACCGCCGCCACCACCAGATCGGCGAGTGTGTCCACGTCGTCCGGGTCCACCACCGACGGGTCGATCTCCACGGACTTCAACTCGCCAGTGCCGGTCACCGTCGCGGTCACCAGCCCGCCGCCCGCGGCGCCGGTGACCTCGGTGTCCGCCAGCTCAGCCTGCGCGTCGGCAAGCTGCTGCTGCATCATCTGCGCCTGCTGCAGCAACTGCTGCATGTCCGGCTGGCCCCCACGCGCCACGACTGCTCCTTCTCGTCGGTCCGCCGCTTCCTCGCAGCCTAGCCTCCGACGGAGCTGGGCCACGCGGCGACGCGGGCTCCGGCAAATCCCGGGCATTGATCATCTTGTACGGATATGGCACGCTGTGACGACAAAGTCCTCCGGTCGCGGCGCCCAACACCCGCTGGAGGTCGCGCGGACAGGTCCGCCAGGGCGACCGGATCCACCACCGCCTCGACGATCTGCCGCGGCGCTACTGCGCCGCAGGCGAGTAGATTTCGACCAGCGAGCGGGGGCGGCGTGCGGATCGTCATCGCGGGATCCAGCGGCCTGATCGGCACAGCGCTGCGCCGCTCGTGCCGACAGGACGGGCACACCGTGATCCGGCTGGTCCGCCGCGAGCCGGCGGCGCCGGACGAGGCGCGCTGGGATCCCGCCGCGACAGACTCCTCGCTGCTGGACGGCGCCGACGTGGTGGTCAACCTCGCGGGGGCCGGTCTCGGAGACCGGCGCTGGACCCGCGCGCGCCAGGAACTGCTTCTGCGCAGCCGTACCAGCACGGCGCGCTCGCTGGCTTCGGCCGCGGCCGAAGCCGCGCGGCCGCCCAAGCTGCTCCTCTCCGCCTCCGGGATCCGTTGGTACGGCATCGACCGCGGCGACGAGATCCTGACCGAGTCGAGCGCCGCGACGCCGGCCGGCTTCCTGGACACCGTCGCGCACCAGTGGGAGGCCGCCACGGCTCCCGCCAGCGACGCCGGGATCCCGGTGTGCCAGCTGCGGCTCGGCCTGGTGCTGTCCCGTCATGGCGGAGTGCTCGCCCCGATGCTGCCGCTGTTCCGCGCCGGTCTCGGGGTGCGCTTCATGTCCGGGAGGGAGCACTGGAGCTACGTGTCGCTGACGGACGCGGTGCGCGCGATCCGGTTCCTCGCATCCCGTCCGGCCTCGGAGGGTCCGTGCGGACCCTCCGAGACCATGCGTGACTCCACCGGACGATGCCGAATGGTCTCGGAGGGTCCGTACAACATCACCTCTCCGAACCCGCTGCCGAACCGGGAGCTGATCCGGGCTCTCGCCGACGCCGTGGGCACACGGGTCGTGGCGCCCGCGCCACGGTGGGCGTTGCGGATCGGGCTGGGCAGGATCGCCAATGAGGTGTTCGGCGGCCTTCGGGTGATCCCGGGCCGGCTCATGGACGCCGGCTTCAGGTTCGCGCACCCCGATCCGGCGTCAGCGCTCCGCGACGCCTTGGATCAGGGCTGAACCACTATGGATCGAAGCGGTGTCTGCACGACCCGCGCCGCCGTCCGGGCAGGACCGCTAGCTGGCGCGGGGACCGCCGCCGTCGATCCGTTCCGCGCCGAAGGTCTGCTGCAGCAGCGCCACCGCCTGTTCCTCCGGCGACACTGCGGGCACGGCCCCGGGCTCGTCGTCCAGCGGGTGGTCACCCGGGTCGAAGCCCTCGTACATGGCCGGTCTCGGCGGCTCCGGGTCTTCCGGCGGCGGCTCTCCGAGCGGCACACCGTCCCAGTCGTCGCCGGTGTTGACCCGGGACGGCTTGGCCGCCGCACCGTTGCCCTTGTCGGTCGGGCGCTCCCCGGCGGCGCGCCGTGAGCCCGCCGGCTGCGGACGGCCGCTCGACTGCGGGCCGCCTGCCGACGAAGCCGGCTCGGACACGCCCTTCGAGCCGGGACGGCTCTGGCCGGGGCTCTGTGCCGGCCCGCCCTCAGGGTCCGCTGGAGAACCTGACGCCGGAGGGCCCGATCCGGGAGCCGCCGCGTGGGCCGGCCGGCCGCCGCGCCCGACGACCTCGCAACGAATCTTCCAGCGCACCCCGAGCACGTCCTTCAAGGCTTCCTGGATGACGCCGATGACCTCGTTGTCGGAGAACCGCGGCAGCAGCCCGCCGTGCTGCAGGTCCAGCACCAGGACGTCGCCCTGCACTGCGCGCGGCATCACGTTCTGCAGCATCGACCAGACCACACGCCGCTTCTTGGTGCGCTCCAGGATCTCGGGCCACACTCGCCGCACAGCGGCGCCGTCGAGCCCTGCCGGCGGCAGCACGGGCGGTTCCGAGGAGCGCCCGGCCGGCGCCGAAGCCGGCGCGGAGGTTGGAGCCGGAGCCGGCGCGGACGCTGAGGCCGGAGCCGGCGCGGACGTGGTAGCCGGATCTGGCGTCGATGCCGGCGCTGAAGGCGCGGACCCTGTCGGCGCTGCCTTCGGCGTGCCGGTCCCCGACGACGGGCGGGTGGGCCGCTCGGCAGCGGGCCGTTCGCCTGCCGGCTGAGGAGTCGGCGCGGACCGCTCCGCTGCCGGCTGAGTCACCGCGGGTCGCTCCGCTGCCGGCGTGGGCCGCTCCGCTGATGGTGGTGAGGGCGCGGGCTCCGGTCGTACCACGGAATCTGCGGACGGGGCAACGGCCTGGCGGGGGGCAGCGGACCCGGCGGCCGGCGGCGGCGCGGACCCGGCGATGTCCAGGCGACGCTCCAGCCGCTCCAG
>WHSM01000556.1 GCA_009380105.1 Micromonosporaceae bacterium | reverse complement strand
CCAGCCACGCATGAGTTCCTGAAGGCGCTGGCAAGCCCGTCCCGTCAGAAGGTCATGCTCCTGTTCGCTCGAGGCGGCGAGCTCTCGGTCGGTGAGGTGGCCGAGAAGGCCGGACTCGGGCAGTCGACTGCCTCCGAGCAACTGGCCTTCCTGCGCCGCGGCGGCATCCTCACCTCACGACGGCAGGGCAAGGTCGTGCTGTACCGCGCCAACCGTGACGGAGTCATTGCTGCCCTGGGCGACCTGCAGGCCTACCTGCTCGCCTGCTGCTGAGCCCGAGGGCTGAAGTTCCAGCCGTCGTTCGTACGAAATGGACGGGCAAGCGGCCGAGATAGTCGGCGCCACCGCGTATAACCGGTGCATGACGCTGCACTGGAAGCTCGTGATCGACACCTCGGATGCGCCTGCGCTCGCTGACTTCTGGGCCGCCGCGCTCGGCTACGAGGTGGAAGACCAGAGCACCTTGATCGGCCACCTGCTGGCCGCGGGGCACATCGACGAGAGCGTCGTCGCCGAACACCGAGGGCGCCAGATCTTCCGTGGGTACGCGGCCATCCGGCACCCGGACGATCCGTTCGACCAGAACACCGGGATCGGCCAGGGCCGTAGGCTGCTGTTTCAGGACGTGCCGGAGGCCAAGACGGTCAAGAACCGGCTGCACATCGACGTGCACGGCGAACCGGGCGGGCTCGGCGCGCTCGTCGAGCGGCTGGAGTCGCTCGGCGCAACCCGCGTCCGTGAGATCGACAAGGGGCCGGCTGGGCGCTGGTGGGTGATGCGTGACCCGGAAGGCAACGAGTTCTGCGCCACGTAGCGGCCAGTGGCATCACCAGCGGCGTCACACGGTAGCCGCTCCCCAGGTCACCAACGGATACTCGGTCCTGCGCAACGCATCGACGGCCAGTCGAGGTCATGCCACGGCCCTGGCGTACTCCGAAATCCGTTTGGTGCGCACGCCGAGTGTCAGCCGCGGTGCTCACCGTGGTCGGCGACCTGGGCGTTGCCCCAGGCATGGAGCGCCTCGACCAGGTCGATGACCTGGTACTCCAAGGGCCCTGTGATATTGGGCTTCCGCGAGGACGCCGGAACCCTTCCCCCGGGGGCTGTGGATCGTTGACGGGCTCTACACCGTCGATTTCGACACCGATTACCGTGACCTTCTCGGCGAAGGGGCGGCGTGATGCGTGCGATCGTATTCGAGGAGTTCGGGCGGGAACCGTCCGTGCGGGCAGTTCCGGATCCAGCGCCTTCTCCTCGAGGCTCGGTGATCCGGGTTGAGGCGACCGGGCTGTGCCGTAGCGACTGGCACGGCTGGATGGGCCATGACCCCGGCATCCGGCTGCCCCATGTGCCGGGACATGAGCTGGCCGGCACGGTCGAGGCCGTCGGGTCGGACGTGGTGAACTGGCGCCCGGGCGATCGGGTCACCGTGCCGTTCGTGTGCGCCTGCGGTCGATGCGAGTTCTGCGCGAAAGGCGCGCAGCAGGTGTGCGAGCAGCAAACTCAGCCAGGCTTCACGCACTGGGGCTCGTTCGCCGAGTACGTCTCGATCGAGAACGCCGCCGTGAACCTGGTCGCGGTGCCGGAGGGGATGCGCTCCAGCACCGCGGCGAGTCTCGGTTGCCGATTCGCCACAGCGTTCCGCGCCGTCGTCACCCAGGGACAGGTGGGTCCTGGTGACTGGGTCGCCGTCTACGGGTGCGGAGGTGTGGGCCTGTCCGCAGTCATGATCGCGGTGGCGTGCGGCGCGTCCGTGGTGGCGGTGGAGGTGTCCCCACAGGCCCTGGCGTTGGCCCGGAGACTCGGGGCGGTCCGTTGTGTGGAGGCCTCGTCGGTCTCCGGCGCCGCCGAAGACGCGGTGATCGAGGCGACCGGCGGCGGCGCCCACGTCTCACTCGACGCGCTGGGCAGCCCGCAGACGTGCGCGGCCTCGATCAAGTGCCTGCGACGCCATGGACGGCACATCCAGGTCGGGCTGCTGCCGTCGGCGGCCACCGACCCGCGCCTTCCGATGGAGCGGGTGATCGCGTACGAGCTGGCACTGCTCGGCAGCCACGGCATGGCGGCGCATGCGTACCCGCCCATGATGCGCATGATCGACGCTGGTCTGCTCCGGCCGGACCAGCTCGTCACAGCCATCATCGGGCTGCCACAGGCGCCGGCCGCCCTGGTCGCCATGGGCGCCACGCCGAGCGCCGGTGTCACGGTCATCGAACCGCACCGCCCAGCGGACGCGGCGTCCGGCGGCTGAGGCGGGGTGGCGTTGGAGTTGACCGTGG
>WHSM01000508.1 GCA_009380105.1 Micromonosporaceae bacterium | reverse complement strand
GGAGTGCCGGCGACCGCGTCGCGCCGCACGATCACCGTCTTGATCCCCAGCTCGCGCAGATAGTCCACGCTCTCCGGGGCCGGGAAGCTCTTCGCGTGCTCGCGGATCTCGTCCTGCTTGCGCGGGGTGAAGCCGCTGCCGCCGTTAGCCGTGCGGGGGAACCCGTCCGTGGACCACAGCATCACCACCTGGTCCTCCAGTTGGCCGGACGGCAGCACCAGCACCGGCCCGGCAGCCTCGCGCATCGCGGCGGGCGCGCGCGCCACGTCCGGGTGCGGCGTCAGATTGAGCCCCTCGAACAGCACCAGCAGGACCGGGATCGCCATCGCCAGCCGCACCGGAAGCAGCGGCCGCGCCGGCACCCGGTGGTCCACCTGCGTGGTCTCGGCGGTCTGCTGCGCGTGCTCGGCGAGCCGGCCCACCGCTCCAGCCGCGAGGATCGCCAGCAGCAGGGTGGTCCAGATGACGAACCGCCCAGGCGTGCGGATCCCCTCCCAGCCCGGCAGGTGACGGAACAGCAGCAGGTAGCCGTACTCACCGTCAAAGAAGTGGACGCCCATCCCGAGCGCGACCGTCACCGCGACGCCGAGCGCCAGAAACAGCCGCTGCCACAGCGACCAGATCGACAGGAGCAGCCCGACTGTCGCCAGGGCGATCAGCGCCATTCCCGGCAGCATCGTCATCTCGGCCGGGAACTGCAGCGCGGCGCGGGCCGGCTCGTGCGCCCCGCCCCACACCCGCGACTCGCCCGGCGCGGTCAGGAACCCCTGCAACGGCGGGGAGTACCAACCGATTTCTTCCTCGGTACGCCGCGAGTACGGATGATCGGCCAGCACCCGCAGGTACGGCAGCGCCATCATCACGCTCACGGCCGTGAAGAACAGCCCTCCGCCGAAGTCGGTGGCCACCAGCCGCCATGGGAACCGCCTGCGCGGGCGACCGAACAGCGAGACCGCCCGCCACCCCACCGCGACCACCGCGATCCCGAGCATCACGTACGCGAACGCCAGCCCGATCCCGAAGCCGAGCGTCATCTGCCACGCGGCGACGAGCCAGCCGCCCAGCGCCCAGCCCGGCTTGACGCGCTCCGGGCGGTAGCCGTGGCGCAGCGAGTAGCCGTGGCCCCGGGCGAGCATCGCCAACGCGAGGACGATCCCGCCAGTGGAGAGCACGTGCATGTGGCCGGCCTGGGACAACCGCCACGGGGCGTACGCGAACGCCGCGCCCGCCACCGCCGCGCCCGGCCAGCGGGCGCCGAGCTGCCGCGCCAGCGCGTAGGCCCCGACGAACGCGAGCGCGTGCAGCAGCACGTACAGCAGGTTGTAGCGGAGCAACGCCGCCTCAGGGCCGGAGCCCAGCACGCCGAACGGCGCGTAGCCGAGCAGGGTGTCGCTGAACGCGTAGCTGTCCGACTGCGGGTAGAAGGAGTTCGCGTTCCATAGGTTGACCGGATCGGTGAGCAGCACATGCCCCGCCCAGGCCACCTGCCACGCCTGCAGCAACGGGTCGTAGACGTCCTGCGGAACTGTCCGGGTCGGATCCCGCAGCGTCGGCCACGTCATCGCGGCGGCGATCGCCAGCGCGAGCACGCTGACGACGGTCCACTCGTGGGTGACGAGGCGCCGCGTCGCCGCGAGCACCCGGTGGGGTCGGCTGGCCGGCGCCTCGCGCTCGGCGTCGGTTTTGCGCGCCGCGAAGGCCTCCCAACGTGTGAGGTCGGCGTCGCCTTCCGGAGCCTCGGTGTCGGGGGTCGCGGCCAGGGCCGGTTCCGCGGCGTCGGGGCGTGGATCCGGCGTCGTCGTCGACGCGCCGTGCATGTCGCCGTTCTCGGTCCCCGTCACCAACGCCGTCGACCTCCGCTGACTGGACTACCCGAGCCACCCTAATGCCACGGGGCATCCATGTTGCCCCGGCGTCCGCTGCGCAGGGGCGCTCTGTGAACGCGGTCTCAGGTTTCCTGGAGCCGTTTGCGGAGGTACGCGATGTCCGCCGCCTGCCCTTCCGCGCCGCCTGGAGTCTCCACCACCACGGGCGCGCCGGCCGACCGCACCACCTCGGCGATCAGGTCCGCCTCGATCTCACCGCTCTCAAGGTTGTCGTGCCGGTCGCGACCGGAGTCGAACCCGTCCCGGGAGTTGTTGGCGTGGATCAGATCGATCCGACCGGTGATCGTCTTGACCCGGTCGACGATGCCGAGCAGCTCCTCGCCGCCCGCATGGGCGTGGCAGGTGTCGAGGCAGAAGCCGACGCCGTGCTCCCCGACCACGTCCCACAGCCGGGCCAACGCGTCGAACCGGCGGCAGCACGCGTTCGACCCGCCGGCGGTGTTCTCGATCAGGATCGGCAGGCCGTACCCGCCGGCTTTCTCGGCGTACTCGAAGAGCTTCCGCCAGTTCGCCAGGCCGGCGTCGAGGTCGTCGCCCTTGTTGACGTGCCCACCGTGCACGATCAGGCCCCGGGCGCCGATCTCCCTCGCGCCCCTCACGTGCTGATCCAGCAGTTTGCGGCTCGGGATCCGGATCCGGTTGTTGAGGGTGGCGACGTTGATGACGTATGGCGCGTGCACGTACACGCCGATGTCGCCGCCGCGCAGCGCCTCCGCGTCCGGGCGGGACTCGGGGGCCTTCCAGCCCTGTGGGTCGGAGAGGAAGAACTGCACGACGTCGGCGTCGCGTGCGGTGGCTTCGGCGAGCGGATCGGCGGCGTCCACGTGAGCTCCAATGCGCATGCCGGCCAGGCTACGACGTGCGTGTGACAGCGTCCGC
>WHSM01000455.1 GCA_009380105.1 Micromonosporaceae bacterium | reverse complement strand
GGCTCGCTGTCGGGGCGCTCGTCCGCGGCGGCGCCGATGCCCTGCGTATGGCCGACCGCGAGCAGCCGTTGGCGCAACCGGCGACGATACGCCGAATCCACCGTCACCTGGTCGGCGACGGTGGAGAGCTGCTCAGCGGCGACGCGGGCCACTGAGACGAGCTCGGCCATCGTCTCGTCCTCGGCCCTGTGGCTGTGTCGCCGCCGTGTGCCTTGCGCTTCGTCGAGGAGCTGCGCGAAGCGTTCGGCTCGTCGGCGATCGAAGGGGTTCGGAATCACCGCACGCACCTCCTCGTCTTCGTTCGGACCCCGACGCGGGTGACTGCTTCGACGTGGCCCCACGGGCGTACATCGATGAACCTCAACCGCATACTGCGCAACGCGGTTGACCCCCGGGTGGTTACGGGGAAATGCCACCAGTCGTTGCTGGTCGCCAGGTTCGCCGCAGAAGGTGTGACTCGCCTCACTCCCGTGCGGGTGGTTCCGCTAGGGGGGCGCGCGCGTCCGATAACCGTACGAGGACGGCTCCGAAGGCCACGCGTGCCGGTCACCGGCTGAACCCTTCCGGGAGGAGCCGGGCCAACGCCCTCACCGCCCGATACTGCAGCGCCTTGATCGCCCCCTCGTTCTTTCCCATCGCCCGCGCTGTCTCGGCGACCGAGAACCCCTGCAGAAAGCGCAGCACGATGCACTCCTGCTGCTCGGCGCCGAGCCGCTTGACCGCCTTCAGAAGGGTCGCGTTGGTGAGCCTGCTGACCACGGCGGCCTCGGGGCTGCCCTCCGGGCCGCGGTCCTCCCGATCCGCGGCGATGACCTCGGAGGTGGACATCTCCAGGCGGTACCGACCGGACTTGAAGTGATCGGCGACCAGGTTGCGGGCGATCGTCACCAGCCAGGCGCCGAGGTCGCGGCCCTGCCAGGTGAAGCTGTTGATCCGGCGCAGCGCCCGTAGGAACGCCTCCTGCGTGAGGTCCTCGGCGAGCGTGCGAGAGCCGACCCGGAAGTACACGTACCGGAAAACCGTGTCGAGGTAGCGGTCGTAGATCTGGCCGAACGCCTCCACGTCTCCGGCCTGCGCGCGCTCCACCAGACGCCAGATCTCGGTGGAGCCGACGACCTCCGCCGGGGGCAGGCGACCGTCGGTGTCCGGGCCCCGATCGTCCTCAGGCCCCCGGGTGTCAGTCCCGCGGCGCCCGCCGGCTGGCCGGCGGGCGGCGCCCTGCGCCGGAGCGGGCCCGTCGGAGCCGACGCGCGGGCGAGGATGGGACCCGTGCGCGCCGTCGGGCTTCGCCGGGACGGCCGCTGACCTGATCTTGGTCGACGTGGCGCCCACGTCGATCGACGTGCGCCCTTGGCCGGACGCGTGCGCCTGGCCGGACGCGAGCCCCTGGCCGTCGCCGGCCGCGACGGCGAGCATCTGGCGCAGCATCGTGAATCCGTCGGCCCACGATGGCGACTGCTCAGGAAAGTCGGCTGCGGCGTACGCGGTCACCGGCGCCCCTCCTCGCCCAGGCGGCGTGCCACGCCGAGATCGGGGGCTCGGCCCCTGTCGACGCCTGGCCAGCCGTCATCGGTGAGGTGGTGGGGCGGTGCGTGATCGGGCACTGCTGCCTCCTCGGGCGAGGGGTGTCGGTTTCCCAAGGCACTTGGTGAGCCGACCGAACTGATACTAAGGCGACTCATCTGCTTTACGTAGGTACTTCATTACTCTGAGCCAGATTGTGTTCGACCGGCTACCGACCGTGTCGCACATTTTGTGCGGCTATTGACCAGACTTTGTAGTCTCACCTGTTCGGGCGATAGCGGACCGCCTAGTTGGTGGCTTCGATAACGAAACCTCACGACACGGGCATCTCGCCTGGCTCGCCCATTCCCTGACAGGCCGGCACGAGCACCCCAGAAGTCGCGCGACGCGTGCGGAAGACCTGCGCCGAGGAGCCGGCAGCCACGCGTCCGGGTGTTCGGAAGCCCCTCGCATGTGCCAGACTCGCTTGCCGTGCAGCACGACGCAGGCAACAACGACGCGCGCCCGCTCGAAGCCGGCGGCGGCAACCTGGCGGACCTGGTGCGCAGCGCCGCGGAACGCAGTGGCGACCGGCCGGCGCTGCTCTTCCGCGACCAGGCGCTGACCTGGGCAGACATCGACCAGAGGGTCGACCAGATCGCCCGCGGCCTCACCGCCTCCGGGCTCGCTCCAGGCGACCGGGTGGCGATCGCTCTGCCTAACGTGCCGGACTTCGCGCACTCGTACTTCGGCGTGCTGCGGGCCGGCCTGGCAGCGGTGCCCGTGAACCCCGGCTACCGCGCTCCCGAGTTGGCGCACGTGCTGGCCGACTCCGGCGCCGCGCTGCTGATCTCGAGCGCTGAGGTGGCGCAGGAGGTCGCCACGGTTCGTGACGCGCTCCCCGCGTTGCAGCGCGTGCACGTGCCCGGCGGCGCCGCGCACGCCGAGGCGCTGGACCAGCTCATCGCGGCGGGCAGAGACGGCGTCGTCGCCGGCGGTCCCGGCAGGGACTCGCTCGCCGTGCTCCTCTACACGTCCGGCACCGAAGGCCGCCCCAAGGGCGCGATGCTCACCCACCGCGCGCTGCTGTCGAACCTGGAACAGCTCGACCAGATCCAGCCGCGGGTGCTGGGCCCCACTGACGTGATGCTGCTCGCGCTGCCGCTCTTTCACGCGTACGGGCTCGGCCCGGGGCTGCACGCGATCGCGCAGCACGCGTGCACCGGGGTGCTGCTGGAGCGCTTCGACCCGGGCGACGCGCTGGAACAGGTCCACCGGCACCACGTCAGCTGCGTGCTCGGCGTGCCGCAGATGTACCTGGCGTGGTCGCTGCTGGACGGCGTGGAGGAGGCGTTCTCCAGCGTGCGGCTGGCGGCCAGCGGGGCCGCGCCGTTGGACGTCGAGGCCCAGCGCCGGTTCCTGGACGCCACCCGCCACCACGTCTTCGAGGGGTACGGGCTCACAGAGGCCGCCCCCGTCGTGACCAGCACCCTGATGAGCCCGGTGCCCAAGACCGGCTCCATCGGGCGACCGATCCCGGGCGTCGAAGTGAAGCTGATCGGGCCGGACGGCCAGCCGGTCGAGGCGACCGACGACGAGGAGGACGGCAGCCCGGGCACCGACCCCGGCGAGATCTGGGTGCGCGGCGCCAACCTGTTCTCCGGGTACTGGCCGGACGGCAGGGACGGCCCCGACGCCGAGGGCTGGTGGCCGACCGCCGACCTGGCATACGCCGACGAGGACGGCGACCTGTTC
>WHSM01000331.1 GCA_009380105.1 Micromonosporaceae bacterium | reverse complement strand
TGCCCGGCGCCGGCCGGCCCTGCGCGAGGCCCCGGATCCCCGGCCCCGTCCATCAGCCGATGATAGGCGCCTAGGCTGTACGTCGGCAGGCCCCAGAAACGGAGATGATCATGAAGCTGCTCGTGACCGGCGGATGCGGATACATCGGCAGTGTCGTCACCCATCAGCTGGTCGAGGCAGGGCATGACGTGACCGTGATCGACGATCTCTCCACCGGCCACGCGGACAACCTCCCGGAGGCGGTGACGTTCCACCAGCTGTCGGTGCATCAGGCTGCCGACGTGCTCACCCCGGACGCGGGCTTCGACGGGGTGCTGCACTTCGCCGCCAAGATCGCCGCTGGGGAGTCGGTGGTCCGGCCCGAGCTGTACTGGGACACGAACGTGCGCGGCTCCCTGGCGCTGCTGGACGCGGTGCGCGCCGCGGGTACCCCCAGATTGATCTTCTCCTCCACCGGCTCCCTGTACGGCGACAGCGACGACAAGCTCACCGAGGCGAGCCCGACCCGCCCTGCCAACCCGTACGCCGCGAGCAAACTCGCCACCGACATGATGATCACCGGCGAGTGCGCCGCCCACGGGCTGGCCGCCGCGAGCCTGCGCTACTTCAACGCGGCCGGGGCGGTCGGAAAGCTCGGCGAGCGACACGACCCGGAGACCCACCTCATCCCGATCGCGCTGCAGGTGGCCGCCGGACAGCGGGAAAAGCTTTCTTTGTACGGCGACGACTACCCCACCCCGGACGGCACGTGCGTGCGCGACTACATCCACGTGGCCGACCTGGCCAGCGCGCACCTGCTCGCTATGGAGGCGGTGGAGCCGTACCAACACAAGATCTTCAACCTCGGCAACGGAAACGGATACAGCAACCGGCAGGTGATCGAGGTCGTGGGCGAGGTGACCGAGCGACCGCTGCCGGTCGAGGTCGCGCCGCGCCGCGACGGCGACGCGGTGGTCGTGGTCGCTTCCAGCGACCAGGCGCGGGAGGAGTTGGGGTGGGTCCCGGCCAAGCCGAGCCTGCACGAGATCGTCGCCGACGCGTGGGAGTTCCAGCGCACGTGTCAGACCTCCTGAGTACGCTCGGCGCATGTCGTTTCAAGGCTGGCTCCCCGAGGCGCACGAGTTCTACGTGGGGCTGATGGCCGACAACTCCAAGACCTACTGGGACGCGCATCGGGACGTCTACGACAAGGCAGTTCGCGCTCCGATGCAGGAGCTGCTCGACGAGTTGGCTCCCGAGTTCGGCGAGGGCAAGATCTTCCGCCCGTATCGCGATGTGCGGTTCAGTCGGGACAAGACCCCGTACAAGACCGCCATCGGCGCGACGCTCGCCGAGGGCGGCTACGTGCAGTTCTCGACCGACGGGTTGAGCGCGGGCTGCGGGATCTACCACATGGCCGCCGACCAGCTGGACCGTCACCGGGCGGCGGTGGCCGACGACGCCAGCGGCGGTAGGCTCGCCGGGCTCGTGGCCGCTGTGCGGGCGCGCGGCGTCGAGATCGCCGCCCACGACACGCTCAAGACGGCGCCCAGGGGCTACCCGAAGGACCACCCCCGGATCGAGCTGCTCCGCCACAAGGGTCTGATCACGTGGCGACAGTGGCCGACGGGCGCGTGGCTGAGCCAGCCCGCCGCCAAGGACCGGGTGGTCGAGTTCCTGCGCGAGTCGGCGCCGATCCGGGACTGGCTCGACCGCCACGTCGGGCCATCGACACTCCCGGAGGACCGCCGCCGTTGACAGCGGCTCCGCCGAAAACAGTGTGACGCCCTGATCCGGCCTGGCTAGCCTGCGGTGGTGAAGCTCGACATCACCACGCTCGCCGAGCGCCCGCACCTGCGGGAAGCGATCGGGCGGTTCGCCGAGAGCTGGCCGGCGTTCATGACCCAGGACATCATCGCGGACGTGTTCTGGGGCGCCATCTACGACACCTTCAGCGAGTACGTCCTCGTCGCCACCCACGACGGCGAGGCGGTGGCGCGGGCGCTGAGCGTGCCGTTCGCGCTGCACGCGGAGGGGCGGGGCGAGCTGCCGCCGGACGGCTGGGACCAGGTGTTGGTCTGGGCGTTCGCCGACCACAAGCGCGGCGTCACGCCGGACACGGTGAGCGCGATCGAGATCAACATCGACCCGCCTCACCAGGGCAAAGGGCTGTCCGGCCGGATGTTGGCGGCGATGCGGGACAACGCCCGCGAGCGCGGCTTCTCGGAGGTGGTGGCGCCGGTGCGGCCGAACGCCAAGCACCACGAGCCGGCCACGCCCATGAGTGAGTACGCCTTCCGGGTCCGCGACGACGGCCTGCCGGTCGACCCGTGGCTGCGGGTGCACGTCCGCGCCGGCGCCGAGATCGTGAAGGTCGCC
Source organism: Micromonosporaceae bacterium (assembly GCA_009380105.1). GTDB lineage: Bacteria > Actinomycetota > Actinomycetes > Mycobacteriales > Micromonosporaceae > WHSM01. The sequence continues at coordinate 2,751 of WHSM01000331.1, read as the reverse complement.
CCCACCTCCATGACGATCACGGGATCGCTAGACGAGTGGCGACAGTGGACAGGCCAACCCTTCGACAAAGACGGCCCAGTCAAGGTAGACGGCGCCCTAGTCCCAATCGAGGCCCGCGTGTCCCACAACTACGCGGTCTACGTCGAACCCAACGTCTGGATGCGCCACCCCCTCTGACGGGGCCGTACCCACGAAAGGGGTTAGCTCTTCATCTTTTTCGCTTGGTTGTCTGCTACTGCGGTCATGAACTCGTCCGTGGTGAGCCACTGGGTGTCGCCGCCTACCAGCAGCGCCAGGTCCTTGGTCATCTGGCCGCTCTCTACGGTGTCGATGCAGGCCTGCTCCAGCGCCGCCGCGAAGTCCGACACGGACGACGTGTTGTCGACCTTGCCGCGGTGCGCTAGGCCCTGGGTCCAGGCGAAGATCGACGCGATCGGATTGGTGGAGGTCTTCTCACCCTTCTGCCACTGCCGGTAGTGCCGGGTGACGGTGCCGTGCGCGGCCTCGGCCTCCACAGCGCTGCCGTCCGGCGTCATCAGCACCGACGTCATCAGGCCGAGCGAGCCGAAGCCCTGCGCCACCACGTCGGACTGCACGTCGCCGTCGTAGTTCTTGCAGGCCCAGACGTAGCCGCCCTCGCCCTTGATCGCCTGCGCGACCATGTCGTCGATGAGGCGGTGCTCGTACCAGATGCCCGCCTTGTCGAAGTCGGCCTGGTACTCGGCGTCGAAGATCTCCTGGAAGATGTCCTTGAATCGGCCGTCGTACGCCTTGAGGATCGTGTTCTTGGTCGACATGTAGACCGGGTAGCCGCGCTCCAGCCCGTACCGGAAGGAGGCGTGGGCGAAGTCCCGGATCGAGTCGTCGAAGTTGTACATGCCGAGGCCGACGCCGCCGCCGGGGAAGTCCGCGACCACGTGCTCGATCGGGTCGCCGCCGTCGGCGGGCTCGAAGCGCAGCGTGAAGCGACCCGGGCCGGAGGCGACGAAGTCGGTGGCCTTGTACTGGTCGCCGTGCGCGTGACGGCCGATGATGATCGGCTTGGTCCAGCCGGGGACGTACCGCGGCACGTTGCTCATGATGATCGGCTCGCGGAACACCACGCCGCCGAGGATGTTGCGGATCGTGCCGTTCGGCGAGCGCCACATCTTCTTGAGGCCGAACTCCTCGACCCGCGCCTCGTCCGGGGTGATGGTCGCGCACTTGACGCCGACGCCGTGCTCCTTGATGGCGTTGGCGGCGTCCACGGTGACCTGGTCGTCGGTCTCGTCGCGGTGCTCGATCGACAGGTCGAAGTACTTCAGATCGATGTCGAGGTACGGCAGGATCAGCTGGTCCTTGATCTGCTTCCAGATGATCCGGGTCATCTCGTCGCCGTCGAGCTCGACGACCGGGTTGGCTACCTTGATCTTGGCCATCGGCCGGGCTCCTCACGTCTTTCGGGACACTCAGCGGTCGGGTCTTCTAAGCAGTACGAGCGTACTGGATGCACCGGGAGCCGGGCCATCCGACCCGTTGCGCGCCGCCGGGCAGCTCGAACTGATCACCGTCCCGCTTCATTGGCGGCGGGGGCACGAGACGCGGATCGAGCTGCTGAGGCGGGCCACCGTGCTGGCGGCCTCGCACCTCACCGAGCCGTTCCAGCCGGTCGGCTGAGCGCTCACTCGTGCCCGCTCAGAGGTTCGCGATGTCCGCCTGCTTGGCGCGCACCGCCTCCGCGGCCTCCTTCAGGGCGGCCAGCTCAGTGTCGGTGAGGTCCACCTCGACGACCCGCTTGACGCCCTCGGCGCCCAGCTCGGCCATCACGCCGAGGTAGACGCCTTCGATGCCGTACTCGCCGTCGACCCAGGCGCAGACCGGCATCTGCGCGCCGGAGTCCTCGGCGACCGCCTTCGCCATCCGGGCAGCCGCGGCCGACGGCGCGTAGTACGCCGAGCCGGTCTTCAGCAGCCCCACGATCTCGGCGCCGCCCTTACGGGTGCGGTCGACCAGCTCCTCGATCTTCTCGGCGGGAAGGAGCTCAGACAGTGGCTTGGCAGTGCCTTCCTGCAAGACGGTGCAGTGCGAGGGCACCGGAACCATGGTGTCGCCGTGCGAGCCGAGGGTCAGCGTCTTCACCGAGCCGACCTTCACGCCCAACTCCTCGGCGACGAAGTTGGTGAACCGGGCCGTGTCGAGCACGCCGGCCTGGCCGAACACGCGCTGCTTCGGGAACTGCGTGGCGATCTGGGCCAGGGCGGTCATCTCGTCGAGCGGGTTGGACACCACGATCACGACGGCGTTCGGAGCGTACTTGGCGACGTTCTCGGAGACCTGGCGAACGATCTTGGCGTTGACCTCCAGCAGGTCCATCCGGCTCATGCCCGGTTTGCGCGGCAGGCCGGCGGTGATCACGACGACGTCGCTGCCTTCGATCACCTCGTAGCCTTCGCCCGCCTTGCCGGTGGTCTGGCCCACGACCTTGGTCTCGAAGCCCTCCACCGCCCGGGACTGGCTCATGTCCAGCGCCAGGCCCTCCGGCTTGCCGTCGACGATGTCGGTCAACACGACGGTGTCGAAGACGTCGTACTCCGCCAGGCGCTGCGCCGTGGTCGAGCCGTAGAAACCGGCCCCGACGACGGTGACCTTCTTGCCCATCTGAATCGCTCCCGGGTGCGGGTCGGCTGAGGATCGCTGGCGACGATATCAGTGCGTCTGCGCTGCCGGGCCGCAACCCTACGCCGACCCGGGTCGCACGCTCGCCCCGGCCAT
>WHSM01000266.1 GCA_009380105.1 Micromonosporaceae bacterium | reverse complement strand
CGTGCTGCTCAAGGTGGCGCGCGGCAAGTTCCGCGAGGTCCATCCGCTCCTGTACGGCGTCGCGGCGCTGTTCGTCCTGTACTTCCTCCGCGGCCCGCTCGAAGGGCTCGCCGGGTCATAGCGTCGGGTGGGTGGCGAGACCCGTCGGAACCCGTGACTGGTCAGTCGAGCACGCGGTGGCTGGCGGGCCGATCCTTCGCGATGCTGCTTGCGATTGCAATCGGTTGCCACGAGGTGTCGTCGTCGATCGGCAGGTAATAGTTGCCGCCGTCTCCTAGCCTGCACGTAGCGGGAGTCTGGACTCGGTGATGGTCACAATCAAGCTGTTGGGCCCGGTGTCACTCGAAGTGCGAGGGCGGCCAGTTCCGACGCGTTCGGTGCGGACGCGATCGGTGCTGGCTGTCGTCGGCCTGGCTCAAGGCCAGCCGGTCAGCGTCGGGCGTCTGGTCGACCAGATCTGGGGAGCATGCCTGCCGAACAGCGCCGTCCAACAGGTGCACAACACCGTCTCCCAACTCCGGCGCGCGGTGTCATCGGCCGCCGCGGCGGAGGGACTCGACGAACCCGACTGGCTCAGGACGGGCGCCAACGGCTACCGGCTCGGCCCGGCGGCTGAAGTGGATCTCGCGCTCTTTCTCGACGATGTCCGGCATGCCGAGCGGGCGTACGCCGCTGGCCATTCGCACCGTGCCGGTGACCTGATCGATCAGGGGTTGGCGCGGTGGCACGGCGAAGCCCTGTCCGGGACCTCGCCACATGTCGCGTCGGAGGCCGCTCGGATAGAGGCGCAGCGCCGTGTCGCCCGGGTCAGCCGAATCCGCATGGCACTGGAGACCGGGGACGCCGTCGACCTGCGGCAGGAGGCTGAGAGCCTGCTTGCCGAAGACCCCTTCGACGAGCAGGTGCGCGTGTTCGTGATGCGGATCCTCGACCTGCAAGGGCGGCGGAAGGACGCGCTTCACGTTTTCCGTGAGGGAGCGCGGCTGCTCCGCGGCGAGTTGGGCGTCGACCCCGGCGTCCAACTGCGGCACGCGCACCAGGCGATCCTCGATGGCACGACGGTGGAGCGCACGGTCGATCCCGCGCACGGGGCCGATCCACCGGTCCCGGCGCAGCTGCCCCCGGCCCCGGGCGCGTTCGTCGGCAGAAGCGCCGAACTCGCTCGACTGTTGAGCGTCCTGACCACGCCGCACGCGCACGGCCGGCCAGCGATCGTGGTCGTGAGCGGTATCGGGGGTGTGGGTAAGACCTCCTTGGCCGTCGTCGCCGGACATGCGGTCGCGGACCGCTTTCCGGACGGCCAGGTCTTCGTGCATCTGCGTGAACCACCCGGACCGCTGGACTCGAAGAAGGCACTGGCGCGGGTGCTGCGGGCGCTGGGCTTCGCAGACCGGCTCCCCGCGACCGTTGACGAGCGTCGTGCGCTGCTTCGCACTCTGACGGCGCACAAGGCGATCCTCATCGTCGCGGATGACGCCGACTCGGCTGGCCAGATCTGTGATCTGCTGCCTTCCGAGCCCCGGTGCGCGGTCGTGGTCACGACCCGCCGGCGGCTTCCTGATCTGCTGTGGTGTGAGTCTCTGGAGCTGCGTCCGCTCGCTCCAGATCCAAGCAGGCAGCTGCTCGCCGCGTTCGCTGGGGACGCGCTGCCGCCGATCAGTGACCCGGACATCAGCACGATCGTCGAAGCGTGCTCCGGGCTGCCGTTGGCCCTCGCCATCGCGGGCGCCCGGATGAAGTCTCTCGGCCCTGGTCGGCACCGCGATCTGGCGCGGGTGCTGGATGCGGAGTCGAGTAGGTTGCAAGCCCTGAGCCTGGGCGAGCTCGACGTCTCCGAGACCTTGTCGCAGGGGCTCTCGCTGCTCAGCCCGGACGCACGGCGAGCACTCGTCGCGGTGTCGGGCCTGACCAGTCCGAGCATCCCCGACTGGTGCATCCTCGCGGCCTGCGACGCGGACCGGTGGCGGGCGTTGGCCGCGACCGACGAGCTGATGGCCGCACATCTGCTGCACCCGACGACCGAATCGGATCGCTTGTCACCCCGCTTCGGGATGCATGAGTTGGTCCGGCTGCACCTGCGCCCTCGACTGATGTCCGATGCCGATGGCGGGCGTCAGGCATTGGAGACGACGCTGGTGTGGTGGCTGACCCTGGCGCGTGAGGTGTCCGCCCACCTGACCGGCGAGCCGTTCGAGACGTCGCTGGCGCCCGAGGCTGCGGCGACGGCTCCCGCAGATGTCGTGAAGGCGGCAATTGACGACCCGGCCGGTTGGGCTCGTCGAGATCAGCACAACCTGGTGGCCGCCGCGCAGGCAGCCATCGCACTGGGGCGCGATGAGCTTGCGGTCGCTCTGGTCGACGCCTCGCGGCGCCCGCTGATCGCATGCTGGCTGCAGGACACCTGGGAGACCCTGACGACTCTGGGTATGCGGGCGGCGCGGCGGTCATCAAACTCGCGAGTGCGCGGACGCGCCCTGCTGGCCCGAGGTTCGGTCTTTCTCAACACTGGTGACTATCCGGCGGCGGTGCGCGCATTGTGGCTGGCCAAGGAGTTGTTGTACGGCGTGGACTGGGCCGGCGCAGCCGTTGCGGCCGGGAACCTGGCGGGGGCGCTGGAGGTCCTCGGTGAGCCCCGGGCGGCGGTCCGCAACTGCGACGACCTGCTCGATGTCGCCGAGCTCGCTCCGATGGCGCGTTCGATAACACTCCGCAGAAGGGCCAACGCGCACGCGTCGTTGGGGCAGCTCGACGCCGCCCTGAGCGACTTCGCCGAGGCGCGCAGGCAGCTCCCGTACGACAGGAACTGGGAAACCCGCGCGCATCTCCTGGAAGGCGAGGCTCGCCTGCATCTCAAGCTCTGCCGACCCGCTGAGGCGCGATCCCGGCTGACCGAAGCCATCGATTCGGCGCGGGCGCACGGCAGTCCCCGAGTCGAGGGTTACCTGTTGCTCACCATGGCCGAGATCGAGCAGGCGTGCGGAGAGTTCGACGCTGCGATGGGTTCGGCTCGTCGAGCCACCTCCCTGATGAGCCGGATGGGTGATCGGGACGGCGAGGCGCTGGCGGCGTATCAGAGCGCGATGGTCGCCGTCGCGAGCGGATCCGTCGCCACGGCTCGGCCCTGGCTCGCAACGGCCAGAGCGCTGCTCCAGGCGACCAGCCGCCCGGTGGAGCTGGCGGCCGTGGAGCGGCTCCTCCTCGACCACGGCGTCGCGGCTCCGCGAAGCAGTTAGGGACGGGTTAGCCCGTGGTTAGCGGCCTGCCCGACTATTAGCGCGTCCCCCGTTGGCTGGCGTCGTTGGCGCCTCGGAGGCTGGTTTCCCCACCCTTCGCCGGGTCGGGTCTCGTTTCTGAGGATCCTGTCGCCCTCATCCGTCTGTTGAGGTCAGGATGGCACTCGCTCCACCGGCAAGCGACCAGTCTCCTCCCATTCGCTCCCAGCTTGATCACTTCACGGCGCCGGACGGCTCTCGGGTCACACTTGACGCCCGTAACGTCGACGCCAGCGGCCAGTGGAACTGTCTGTTCAGAGCCCAGGTCTACGGCGTGCGGCAACCGTTCACGGTGTGTGATCGGGGTAGCCCGGAACGCTTCGCGGCGCGGATGACGGATGTCGCGGTCCATCCGCACCACGACGCTGATGTGATGCTGGCCTACGACACGACGTTAGGCGAGTCGATGGCGGCATGGCGCGGACCATGGCACGGGCTGCTCACCGGCCGCACCGGCCCGAGGCCCCAGGTGGAGAGCTACACCAGGGTGTTCGACGCCTTGCATCTGACCGACACCCGCGATGGATTGTTGGTGCGGCCACGTTCGGCCCGGCAGGTGGTGTTCGAGCCGTTCACAGTGTTCAAGGAGATCCCCGGCATCGGCGACCTCCGGATCCAGCGACCACACGAGGCGGAGGTGTCACTTCCGACCTGGCGGGGCGCCCGAGCACGTGACGGTGAGATCTGGCGTAAGCCGTTCACCGATGAGGGAGAGGTTCCTCGCGCCCGGCCGGAGGTTCTGATCCTGGCTACCCCCACGGCGGTGGTCGAGCTGATCCCCGGCCCCGAGGACACCGAGGACAGCGCTGAGGCCGCCGACTTCGTCGCCGGTCTCGCCGTCTCCTGGAGTCCGGCGTGATGATCGTGACCGCGTTCGCCGCGGCGGGGGCGATGCTGCTCGTGTGGGCTGGCGTGGACCATGTGCGTGAACCTGCCGTCTCGGCGGCGCGGCTCGGGATCTTCCGGTCGCAGCACGGGCGGTCGGTCGTGGCGGCGTTGGGCGTTTCGGAGATCGCGGTGGGCGTCACAGCGCTCGCTGCCCTCGCCGTCTCGACTCCCGTAGGGCGATGGCCGTTGGCCGCGCAAGGCGCGCTGTATCTCGGATTTCTTGGTTACCTCCTCGTCCGCTATCGCCGCAACGACCGAGGAGATTGCGCCTGTGCCCGCACCAGCGCCCAGATTGGCGCCGCGGGGCTGCTGCGCGCCGGAACCTTGGCCGTCGCGAGCATCGCGGCGGCGGCCAGCTATCCGGCCGCCGCGCTGCCGAGCGCACCGCCGACCGGCGCCAACGTCGTGCTGGGCGTCGCCGCCAGCCTGGCGCTGTGCCTGCTGCTCCATGCCCTGCCGCCTGCCGTGGACGGGCTGGCGCGCCGAATCGGAACCCGGAGGTACGCATGAGCGTGATGACCGCGGCAGTGGTGTTGGCCTGGATCTGCCTGATCCTGTTGGCGTTCGGCCTGGCCGGCCTGCTGCGGCAGGTTCGGGATCTGCACCAGGACCTGGCCGAGCTCGGCGCCCAGGGCGCCCGTCCGCTGCGTGGCCGGCAGGTGGCCGAGTTCGCCGGGGCGCCGACGGCAGTGCTCGTCGTCGACCCGGGGTGCAGCATGTGCACGCCAGTGGTCGAGGTCTTCACCGAAGTGGCGGCTGCGGCGCGGGAGGCGCGATTCGAGGTCCTGTCCTATCGCGTCTCCGCCGACTGGCCCGCCAACCCGCAGGTGCGGCAGCGAATTGACGAACGTCTCTACCAGAGGCTGGACGTGCCGTGGGCCCCGGCGTTGTTGGTCACGGACGACGACGGGGTCATCACCAGCGCCACGCCGGTCGAGTCGCCCGCCGATCTTCGGCATCAGCTCTCCGCCGTGGCAGGACAAACCCCCTCGGACAAAGCTGTGCCGGCACTCAGCGACACCACCAGGAGTTGACATGACAAGCATCGCCCACATCCCGCTCATCGACGCCCCGCCGGAGGGCGGCGGCGAGCCGCGACAGATCACCTTCCGGATCCCGCCTGTCGCGCGCCGCAACTTCCTGCGCACCGTCGCGGTGGGCGGCATGGCCCTCGGCCTCACCGGGCTCAGCTGGATTCCGGCCGGTCGCCCCGCGGCTGCCGCCCTCACCGAATACACCGGCTGCGCCGGTTACGGCGGCTGGTCCGGATACAACAACAACACCAAGCGGTGCGTTGGAGGCACGTACTCGACCTGGTACTGCAGGAACAATTGGTTCAAGGACGGTTGCTTCCGAGCGTCGGACGGCTTAACCGACTGCTTCCGGCCGATCAGGGTGTGCGGCGCCGGCACCCTCACCAACCGGAACGCATGGCGGTGGACGCACAACGGCTACAGGTGGCGGTGCGCGGACGGTGAATACAAGTGCCACTCCTGCGGGAGCTGGGCTTTCAGGATCTGTAGCGCAAGGCTGTGGTCGGTCTGACGCGCGGATCGCTGTCATGCCTCACCTCGCCGCGCTGCGCAGCCGAATGTTGCGCCGGTCCCTCAGCCCGGCCGGCGCGACCGGCGCCATCACGGCGCTGGCCGGGCTCGGGCTGACGGCCGGTGCGGTCGCTGGGAGCCCCGGATGGCTGCTGGCGTGGCTGCTGCTCGGACTCACTGCCGGTTACGCGCTGTCTGGCTCGGTGTGAAGCGTCAACTCAGCGGAGCTGCTGAGCTCGCCGGTCTGGCGGGACAAGTCACGGCATTACTTCACCCTCGGCCTGTGCCTGGGCGGCGCGACCACCGCGCTTCTGGCGGTGACCGTCGGCAGCCTGGTGCTGCGGCCGCTCCTCCCGGCGCCTGCACGCGTCGCCGCGGTCGCCGGCTTGGCGGTGTTCGTGGTCGCCGGTGAGTTCGGACTGCACCGGGTGTCGCTGCCGCACCGGCGGAAACAGGTGCCGACCTCGGTGATCAACCAGGGCTCGCGATTCGGCGCGCTTCAGTTCGGATATGAGATGGGCACCGGCATGCGCACCCACATGCCGAGCAACCTGCCGTACATCGCGCTCGTGTCCACGCTGCTGATCACCACCTGGCCGCAGGCCCTGCTGGTCGGGCTTGGCTTCGGCCTGGG
>WHSM01000475.1 GCA_009380105.1 Micromonosporaceae bacterium | reverse complement strand
CGGCGAGGCCGCGGCGCCTCAGTCCCGAGCGACGCGCGGCACGGGCACTAGCAGCAGCGGGCGGTTCGTTCGTACCCAGAAAAACTCCAGCGCGTTCAGCGCCACGATGATCACGGCGACCAGCGCGGCGGTGACCGCCAAGGGCAGCAGCGGCGCGACGCCGGCCAGCGCCAGGCAGCCCACGGCGGCCGCCGAGCGGAACACCGTGGGCGCGCCGAACATCCGCCACCGCGAGTAGAGGAAGCCGGCGAGGTAGAGCGCGGCGCCTGGCGCGAGCAGCAGGTCCTGCGCCGAGTGTGGGGCGTCGAGCGGGTGCGCCATCAGCTTCTTCAGGCCGACCGCTACGCAGATGATGCCCACGACGTACGCCAGATGCGCGTAGCTGAACACGTCGCGCACGATGCGAGCCTGAACCTTCGTGGTGCGCAGAGCATGCTGCACGGCCGAGGCCCCGAAGTGGAAGTACGTCCACCAGAGCGCGCAGATCAGCGCGAAGCTGAGCCCCAGCACGCCGAGCAGGCCCGCGGTGATGTGCCGACTCGCCGCCGCCTGGCCGCCCATCGCGACCACGGTCTCGCCGAGCGCCAGGATGATGAACAGGCCGAAGCGCTCCGGCAGGTGCGCCGTCTCGAACGTCATCTGCTTCACCGGCAGCCGCAGCAGCCGAGGGCTGGCTACCTCGACTGCCGCCGCGAGCGTCCACAGCCCGACGCGCCAGCCGCCGGGCAGCAGGCCGCCGAGCAGGAAGAGCGGCGAGGCGAGGAACAGCGACACCGAGTACGGGTTCACCCAGGCGCCGCGGTAGAAGTTCAGCGGCCGCATGGCCAGCCACAGGACGGCCCGCAGCGCGGTGTACGAGGCGGCGAAGAGCAGCCCGCGATCGCCGTACGATCCAGGAATCGCGACCGCCATCCCGAGGCCGCAGGCGGCGACGGCGAAGAGGACCAGCCGGCCGCGCGCCGCCTCGATCCGCACCCCGGCGGCGTTGCTGTAGACGGTGACGCCGACCCAGCCCCACCACAACGGGACCAGGAGCAACAGCGACAGCGGCACACTGCCGAGGCCGTGGCCACGCGCGAGCGCCGCGGCGATCTCGGTGACCGAGAACACCCACACCAGGTCGATGAACAGCTCCGACCAACTGACCTTCTGCTCGGGCGCCGTGGTCTGCGCGGCGCCGCCGCCCGTCGTCTCGGACATGGCGTCAAACCTAACGGCGATCAGCGATGCCCAGGCGGCCGGTCAGCTCGGCGGCTGGATGTTGGCGATCCCGACGACGTAGAGAATGGTGAAGACAAGCCACAACAGGCCGATCACCGCGCCCACGCCGCCGGTGCTCAGCCCCGCGATGGCCATTCCCTTCCCGCCGATCTGGCCGCGCGAGTCGTCGATGGCCTTCATGGACATCCAGCCCATGCCGACGGCGGCGCCTCCTCCGAGCAGTGCCGGCACACCGGCGAAGGCCCAGAGGCAGCAGCCCAGCAACGCCAGGCCGCAGGAGACGATGCCGACCACCATCGAGGCGACCGCGAGCCCGGAGTTCGGCGGGCTCATGGGCACGACGGCCATCGCGTACGGCATCGGGCCGTAGCCAGGCTGCTGCCCCGGGTACGGATAGGGAGGAGGCGGCGGCTGCTGCTCGTAGCCGGTCTGCTCATAGCCCGGATGACCCGAGACCGGGTGCCCGTACCCGGGTTGTCCGGAGACCGGCGCGCCGTAGTCGGGCTGGCTCGAGAACGGCAACCCGTACTCCGACTGCCCCGACGGAGGCTGCCCGTACTCGGGTTGCGCTGACAATGGCTGGCCGCCCATTGCCTGGCCGCCCTGATCTGGATCAGGGGGCTGTTGCCCGTACCCCGGATGCATTGATCCCCCACTCTGACGGAGCGCATCGCGACAGTAGTCGATACACGCCATGGCGTGATGCCCGGCGTAGACAGACCGGGCGCTGGCGGGCGGGCGGCTAGGCTTGCTGACAATGGTTTATCTCGATCATGCCGCCACCACTCCGATGCTGCCGGAGGCGCTCGACGCGTACCTGTCGGCGGCGCGTGAGGTCGGCAACGCGTCCTCGCTGCACGCGTCCGGGAGGCGGGCGCGCCGCCTGGTCGAGGAGGCGCGGGAGCAGATCGCCGCGTCCATGGGCGCCCGTCCCAGCGAGGTGATCTTCACCGGCGGCGGCACCGAGAGCGACAACCTCGCCGTGAAGGGGCTCTACTGGGCGCGGCGGGACGCCAGCTCTGACCGGCGGCGGATCATCGCCAGCGCGGCGGAGCACCACGCTGTCTTCGACTCGGCAGTCTGGCTGGAGCAGCGGGAGGGCGCCGCGCTCAGCTGGCTGGAGGTGGACGCCGCCGGACGGGTGCGCCTCGACGCGCTCGCCGAGGCGTTGGACCGGCACGCTGACGAGGTGGCCCTGATCTCCGTGATGTGGGCGAACAACGAGGTCGGCGCCCTGCAGCCGGTGACCGAGATCGCGCAGCTCGCCGCTAAGCACGGCATCCCGTACCACGCGGACGCGATCCAGGCGGTGGGCCAGGTCCCGGTCGACTTCTGCGCGAGCGGCGTGTCGGCGCTGAGCGTGACGGGACACAAGCTGGGTGGCCCGGGCGGCGTCGGCGCCCTCCTGCTGCGCCGTGAGACGCCCTGCGCGCCGCTGCTGCACGGCGGCGGACAGGAGCGGGACGTGCGCTCCGGCACCGTCGGCGTGGCCGGGATCGTCGGGTTCGCGGCAGCGGTCGAGGCCGCCGTCAAGCGGCAGGCCGAGACCGCTGAGCGGCTCGCCGGCCTGCGGGACGAGCTGATCGACCGGGTTCGCGCAGTCGTCCCCGACGCAGTGCTCAACGGGGACCCGGAGCGACGGCTCCCGGGCAACGCGCACTTCGTGTTCCCCGGCTGCGAAGGCGACGCGCTGCTGATGCTGTTGGACGCGCAGGGCATCGAATGCTCGACCGGCTCGGCCTGCTCGGCCGGGGTCGCGCAGCCCAGCCACGTCCTGCTGGCGATGGGCGCCGAGCCGGACCTGGCCCGCTCGTCGCTGCGGTTCTCGTTGGGTCACACCTCGACGCGGGCGGACATCGAAGCGCTGGTGGCGGCGCTGCCGGCGGCGGTGGAGCGGGCCCGGCGGGCCAGCCAGACGAGAGGCCGG
>WHSM01000123.1 GCA_009380105.1 Micromonosporaceae bacterium | reverse complement strand
GTGTTGCGGGCCGCCAGCGCCTATTTCGCGGCGGAGATCGGCCCGACCCGGAGGTGGTCATGAGGTTCGTCGACGCTCATGAGTTCCCGGTCGATCTCGTGCTGCGGGTCTTGGGCATCGCCCCGTCCACGTACTACGGGTGGCGGGCGCGGGCGGCCTCGCCCAGTGTTCGGCAGCGCGAGGACGGCAGTTGCTGGAGCAGATAGACAAGATCCGCTCGGTGAGCGAGTTCGCCGCCGCCTACGGCTGCCCGCGGGTGTGGCTGGAGCTGCGCCGCCAGGGCGTGCGGTGCGGCCGCAAGCGGGTGGAGCGGATCATGCGTGTCAACGGGCGGCAAGGCGCGTTCCTGCGCAAGGGCTGGAAGGGCGGCTCCACGCGGCAGAACCCCAAGCACACGGCGGCCCCGGACCTGGTCGACCGCGACTTCAACCCCGACGCCCCGAACCGGCTGTGGGTGGCCGACCTGACCCGCATCCTCACCGGCGAGGGGGTGTTGTGGCTGGCCAGCGTGCGCGACGCGTTCTCCAACCGGGTGGTCGGCTGGAAGACCGCCCCGCGGGCCGACACTGACCTGGTGCTCACCGCCCTCGAATACGCCCTGTGGTCCCGCGACGTGCGCGCCGGGCAACTCGTGCACCTCTTGAACCTAAGCAGGTACACCGCGATCCGGTTCACCTCCCGGCTCGCCGACGCCGGCATCGCCCCCTCCACCGGCAGCGTCGGGGACTCCTTCGACAAGGGCTTGGCTTCACAGTGCACCTCCTGGCGCGGATCGGGTGTGAACTCGTTTCTTGATGGGGCTTCCCTGTTGGGCGGCGAGGCGGGGGTCGCCGGGTGTGGGTGGTTCGAAGAGTCGCTCGTTTTTGTCGTTGGCCTTGTGGGAGGGCAGCAGCCCGGCGCGGCGCCAGTTCTTGATTGTGGTGGGGTGCACGCCGAGACGTTCGGCGATCTCGGCCATGGTGAGCAGTCCTTTGGCGCGCAGCCGGTCGGCGTGGCTGTGCAGGTTGTTGCTGTCGCGGAGGTCGAGCACGATCCGGGGAGTGAACGGCTTGCCCTCGCCGGAGCGGTGACCGGCGGCGTTGAGCCGTTCGGCGGTCTCGGCGTCGGTGTGCTCGTCGAGGAGCCGGTCGAGCGCGGCGAGGGTGTCGGGGTGGGTTTGGCGGGCCTGCCACGCCTTGGGCGGGATCGGGACGGTCAGGCTTTCGGTCTGTCCTCCGCGCAGCCGCATGTGCAGGTGGATGCGGTCGGTCTTGATCAGGGTGACGTCCTCGACGAGGAGCCGGACCATGCGTTTGCGTTCTCGTTGAGGAGTGTCCGGATTGGACCATAGGGCGGGGAAGTCTGCCGCCAGAGCATGGATTCTGGCCTTGTGTTCGTCGGTGAGGCCGGCGGCTGCGGCGGCGCTGGCCTTGTCGTAGTCGTCCTGGGCGGCGTGCAGGGCGCGCAGCGCGTCGTTCCAGCCGGCTTCCAGGCTGTCGGCCACCAGCCGGGTTTCTGGGTCGACAGACAGGTAGCGGCGGCGGGCGAGGTCGGCGCGGTGGCGGGCTCGTTGCACGTGCTGGCGGCGCAGCGCGTCGGCCTCGGCGGCGCGGGTCTCGAGTTCGGTTTGGACGGTGAGGGCGACTTCGAGCGCGAGGGGGGTGAGCGTGTCCAGGAGCAGTTGCCCGACGGCGGTGTCGACACCGGCGCCGGGCACGGCTTGGCAGCGCCGCCCGCTGTCTTGGATGGCTTTGTGCATGCACTGGTAGTCGGGGATCTCGACACCGCGGCGGGTGTGGTAGCGCACCGTCATCCGCCGCCCGCACCGGCCGCAGATGGCCAGGCCTTGCAGCAGGGCGGGTCCTTCCCGGGCCGGGCCGGCGGCGCGGTCGCTGCCGTGCGCGGTCGCGTTGGCCAGCAGCAGCCGCTGGTTGGTCTCGTGCTGTTCCCAGTCGATATAGCCGGGGTGGGCGTTGGGGATGAGCGCGATCCACTGGTCGCGGGGCAGCGTCTGGAAGGTCTTCTTGCCGTTGCCGTTGATGCGTTCGCGGCGGCGGCCGTAGGCGAACGCGCCGGCGTATCTGGGGTTGTGCGGGGTGCGTAGCACCCGCCAGTGCTGCAGCGGCATCCACGCCAGTTCGCCCTTGTGGGCGCCGGTGCGCACCCGGACCGGGAACAGCCCGGCGGCGTTGAACTCGGCCACGACGGCGCGGGCGGAGCCGGTGCGGGCGAACAGCGCGAACACGTGCCGGATCGCGTCCTGGACGCTGGTGTCCGGGTCGAGGACGACGTTGCCGGCGCCGTCGTATACCAGTCCGACTGGCAGGCCAATCTGCAGTTCGCCGCGGCGGGCCTTGGACAGCGGCCCACCGATCAGCCGGGCCCGGATGAAGTGCAGTTCGGCTTCTGACATAGTGCCTTTGAGCCCGAGGAGGAGCCGGTCGTTGAACTCGCCCGGGTCATAGAGTCCGTCCTCGTCGCAGATCAGCGTGCCCGACAGGGCGCAGATCTCCAGTAGCCGGTGCCAGTCGGCGTTGTTGCGGGCCAGCCGGGAGACCTCCAGGCCGAGCACGATCCCGGCCCGGCCCATGCCGACCTCGGCGACCAGCCGCTGGAACCCTTCCCGGTCGGCGGCGGAGGCGCCGGACTGGCCCTGGTCGGTGTCGATGGCGATGATCTGCTCGGCGGGCCAGCCCAGCGCGATCGCTCTCTGCCGCAGCGCGTGCTGCCGGGTCGCGGATTCGGTGTTGGTCAGCACCTGCCGCAGCGTGGACTGACGCACATACAGGTAGGCGGTGCGGGCCAGGTGCGCGTCGGTCACCTTCAGGTCGGTCCGGGCGCTCATCACGGCTCACCCCCGCGCAACCGCGGCAAGCGCCATCGAGGCGAGCACCCCGACCAGCTCGTCGCCGCCGCAGCTCGTCGCCGCCGGGCCTGACCCCGGCGCCGGTCGGGCAGACCCAGGGGCAGGTGTTTCGCGACGGACGCGCAGCCACGCCGCCGTCCCGCGGCGCTCGAGGACGGCCAGCCCCAACCGCCATCCGGCGGCGTCGCCGGACAGGGCCTGCTGGCGCAGCTGTTCGTAGCCTTCCACATCGCCGGCGCTGGCAAGGTCATCATGATTGGCCTCCACTTTTGGGTTGCTTGGCACGGGCCAATGCCCGTTGCACCGAACGGGGATGCACCCGCACGCCGAAGCGCTGCTCGATCTCGGCGGCAAGATCAGCTGAACGCGCCGACGGATCCTCCTGGCGGGCCGCTCGGGCGAACGCGACGATCTCCTCGGTCAGCTTGTGCGCCCGCCGCGGCCCCGGCTTGGCCGGCACCAGCCCGCCCAGCCCGTCGCGCTCCAACGCAGCGGCCGCCTCGTAGTACGACGGGCGAGAGAACCCGAACGCCGCAGCCGCGTGCGCCACCGCCGCCCCGTCCACCTGCGCCCGGCGCACCATCTCGTACTTGACCTGCACCACATCCCGCGCGTCGAAGAACTCCGACGAGGCGAACTCCTCATCCGACACCGCCTCCGGCCGCGGGTTCAGCGTGCGCGTCTGACGCAACGCCTCCACCTTCGGATCCGGCTTCCGCTTCCTCGCCACGCTCGACCTCCTCACCGCATGTAATCTCGATTATGCCGTCATCCGGTGTCGCCGGGCCGCTGTGACACGCCGAGCACATAGCGAATATGCAGGAGGTTAGGGCAAGCAGTTCGAGATTTAGGCGGTGCCGCTGGCGGGGCGACCACGGCCAGCGGCGTAATCTCCCTATCACTAGCGGCATAACTGCCTTACAGTTGGCTCAGTTGCGTAGGTCGTCGATCAGCCGCCCCAAAGCGAGCAGGTCGGCAACCCGGAACGGGCGCCGGCCAGCCGCTATCACGACGAACACGTCCGGATCGACAGCATCGGTCCACCCCACTGGCAGCGAGCACTGCCGACCGTCAACCCGCCCCGGCTACCATCCAACCCGACCCAGCCGGAGCCAGATAACCAAGTCTCCGGGAAAGCGGGGGAACCTCAATGTGTGGAGATCCTGAGCGGGACTGGTCGTCATGTCAGCAGCTCCTTCCAATCTTGAGATGGGTTGCGTCCGGCGCAGCGCGGCGGCCGGGTCGGTGGATGCAGAGTCATGCCGACCCCGCCGTGTGCAGGTGGAGCAGGGTTGGGACGACGTTGTTGATCGCGTGGGCGGTGATCAGCGCGGGCAGGTCGCGGTAGCGCAGGTACAGCAGACGTAGACCGAGGCTCACAGGCACACCGAGAGCACGGCCTCCCAGCCCATGTAGGCGTGGAAGGCGACCCGGGCGGGCGAGCACCGTGGCGTAGATGGCCCACCGAGGCGCCTGCCCCCGTTCCAGGAGCAGGATCGCGGCGACCACGACGACCTCCTCCAGGATCGCGGCGCGGGCGGCGAAGGGCAGCAGGAGGATCACGTCTTGGACAGCGCGCGTGGGCGCGGGCCCGGCCACCGCGCGTAGGAGCAGCCTGGCGGCGTGCCGACGCGATGCCGGCGAGGATCGTCAGCGGCCAGGTCTGCCACCACGGCTCGGGCGGTGTGTGCCGGTGCCGAAACCGTTACGCCGAGGGCCAGTCACGCGATGGCGACTGCGGCGGCGGCCTCGGGCACGGCTCGGATTCCCGCGTCCGCGACGTCCGGCAGGGCTGCGAGCGGCATTGCGCCGATGGCTTTGGCGGCCAGGAGCCGGGCTGCGGCGCGGAGGGGCGGGATTTGGGCACGTCACATCCACCGCCAGGACGATCCGCCCGTCCGCCGCCCGCGGCAACGGCGCCGACGTCAACGCGGTGCGCAGCCGCTCGACGTCCGCCCGGCCGGCGGCCAGGGCGTCGTACAAGGTGTCGTGCCCACGACGGTGCTCGGACACCAGTGATAACGCTGGCAACGAGCGCACCGGGCCGTCCGCGCACAAACACCGCATCGGCGAGCTCGAACAACGCGTCACCACGGCCAATCAGACACCGGTAGAAGTCTCGCCGGAACGTGGCGAGATCCCCGGGCCGCACCCACCGACCGGACCAGGCCTCCTCAAGAAGGGTGCCCGTCGTGGAGGAGGAGTGCGGGCTGGCCAGGTAGGCGATAGCGTGTGCTACTTCCTCGGCGGTGACGAGGTGCCCGATGGGTTGGCGGGCGCGCCGAGCGGCGTGGGCGCCAACACAGAACTTCCGAGCCTTAGACCAAGTAGGTGACCTTGGTGGCCCTGTCAACCAGAACTTCCGAGCGGCGCTGTGGCGCGCTGGAAGGGACATCAGGATCCACCCCTACAGCGCTTCGATGAGGGTGATGTGCCAGCGGCCGAGGTTGGAGGTGAACAGCTGGTCGTCGCGGAAGGCGAGGTTGGTGGGGTGGGCGAGCAAGTGGGCGGTGCGGTCATCCAGCACGGTTTCTACCTGTCTGCGGCTGTTCATGCGCAGTACTTTGCTGGGTTCGTACAACCCGATGTAGAGGTGGGAGTCCGGGCCGAATGCGAGGCCGTCCGGGACGGTGTCGGGTAGCTCGACGACGGGCTGCTTCTCCCCGGCCGATCCGTCGTGCCGGATGGGGATCCGGCTGATCCCCGGCAGGAAGGACTCGACGACGTATAGGTCGGATCCGTCTGGGGCGAGGGCGAGCCCGTTGGCGAAGTCCAGCGGCCCGTCGTACCACAGGTCGCCTGCGCCGTCAGGGGTGAACCGGTACACACCGGGGCCCGGCTTGCCGGGCGCGTTGCTGTCGCTCACATAGACGCGCCCCGCGGGGTCCACAGCTGGGTAGTTGGGTATGAGGAACGGCCGCTCTGGGATACCTTTGGCGAAGCGTCGCAGGCGCCCGGTTTCGATCTCCATTTGAAACAGTGCGCGGTGCGCCAGGTCGCAGGCGTACAGATGCTGGGCGGTCGGGTCGAAGCAGATCCCCAGCACGAACCCGCCGGTGCTGGCGACTACGTTGAGGCGGTCGCCGTCGGGGGTGATGCGGAAGATCTGGCCCGCCTCGCCGCCGCACCATACGCTGCCGTCGTGCGGGTGCACGGCAACGCACTCGGGATGGTCGAGGCGCGGTTGGGTGAGGGTGCCGTCGTAGAAGATTCGGCCGGTGGTCACCACGCGGCTCCTTCCACGGATCGGCGCAGCTCCCGTAGCCCGGGAATCTGGGCCACGTCGGTCACCTTGTCGGGGTCTGCCCAGGACTGGTTGGGTACCAGGGCGAACCAGTCAGGGCGGACGGGGTCGCGGTCGTAGGGGTAGTCGCCGAGCCGGTGGTACAGCTCGGCGTAATGCTCCAGCTTGTCTCGGTCCAAGGTGACGCCGAGGCCGGGGCCGTCCGGAACAAGGATGCGACCAGCGGCGTAGGGCATCTTGCCGCCGGTGATCACGTCATCGGCGAGGTGGTGGTAGTGGGCGTCGGCGGCGTAGGTGAGATTCGGCAGGACCGCCCCAAGGTGCAGCATGGTCGCCAGCTGGATCCCAAGCTCGCCGGAGGAGTGAACCGCGACGCCGAGCTGGAAGGTCTCGCACACTCCAGCGGCCTTGACACACGCCCGGATGCCGCCCCAGAAGGTCGTGTCGAGCAGCACCACATCGACGGCGGGGTCGCGGACGTTGGTGGCCAGCTGCTCGAAGTTGACCACTACGGTGTTGGTTGCCAGTGGCACCCGCACCGCTGCCCTCACTTGGCGCATGCCGTGCAGCCCGTAGGTCGGGTCCTCCAGGTAGTCGTTGTCGAGGTCCTCGATGGCGCGTCCGAATCGGATCGCGTCCTCCAGCGGGAGCGCGGCGTTCGGGTCATAGCGGAGCCGGTCGTCGGGCAGTTCCTCAGCGAGTGCCCGGTAGCAACGCAGCTCGTATTCGGGCGGGAACACCCCGCCCTTGAGCTTGTGGGTGGAAAAGCCGTGCCGCTCCTTGAGTTCGAGGGCGTGGGCGACGAGCTGGTCGACGGTGCGGACTTCGCCAGCGCCGGTGGTGGGATTGGGGTGGCGGAAGAACAGGTAACTGGCGAACTCGACCTCGTCGCGGAGCCGTCCGCCGAGCAGGTCGCACACGGGGCGTCCCAGTGCCTTGCCAACGATGTCGAGGCAGGCGAACTCGACCGCGGCGAGCAACTGGACCCGGTTGTTGTACAGGGACGCTGTCGGGTTGCACAGCTTGAACCGCAGCTCCTCCACACGGAACGGGTCGTGACCGACGAGGTAGCGTTTCAGCGCAGCGAACGCCCGTTCCGCGCTCTCCCCGCCCCCGCCCATCTCGCCGAGGCCCACGATCCCGTCATCGGTCTCCACCTCGACGATGGTGCGGACGAACCGGCCCCAATGCGCGCCGTTGGCATGCCGCAGCGGCGCCTCCAGGGGCACCGTGACGGTCGTAGCACGCACATCTGCTATTTTCATCAGCTTGCCTCGTTGTCGGGAAGGACGACCGGAAGCGTCGCCAACAGGCCACCGTCCACTCGGTGCTCGGCGCCAGTGATGAACGATGCGCGGTCGCTTGCGAGGAAGGCCACCACCTCGGCCACCTCCTCCGGCCGCGCCACCCGGCCCAGCGGGTGGCTGCGACCCCACTCGTCAAGTAGGTCCTCGGTGGTGCGGTCCCGCCTGAACAGATCGGCTGTCCAACGCAGCATCGGCGTGTCGACTGCCGCGGGGCAGACCGCGTTCACCCGGATCCCATCCGCCGCATGGTCGATGGCGATCGCGCGGGTGAGCGCGTTGATGCCGCCCTTGGACGCCGTGTAGGCGGCCACGCCGGACTGTGTGGCGAACGCCTGAACCGAGGAAATGTTGACGATGGCGCCGCCGCCGCGGCGTATAAGGTGCGGCACAGCGAAGTGACAGACCAGGAAGACGCCCTTGAGGTTCACTCCTATGGTCTCGTCCCACAACTCCTCGGACGTCTCCTCCACCGTTCCGTACCGCTGGATACCGGCGCAGTTCACCACAACGTCAATTCCGCCGTAGCCGTTGACGGCTTCCTCGACGAACTGCCGTACCTCCTCGGCCCGTCGAACGTCTGCCACCACCCCGGTGACCGAAAGGCCCATGGCATGAAACTTCCGTTCAACCGTCTGAACCTGGTCCTTCGCGTTGGAGCAGAACACCACCGACGCACCGCTATCGGCCAACCGGGCGACGACCGCTTGTCCGATACCCGCTCCTCCGCCGGCCACCAATGCGATCTTGCTCGAGAACTCGCCCATGCGATCTACCATCCGTCCACCCACACGGCGTAACCTCTTCGTCTGGTCTTCAAAGACAGCACCGTTTCTCCGTCGGATCCTCACTTCCCCCATCGCTTTGCCGAGACAGCGGCGCGGTGGTCGCGCGGGTCAGGTCGCGGAAAGCTGGAACGGCGCCCGCGCCAGATCCTCGTCGTGGAGGAAGTAGTCGGGATGACGCCGCCCCAGCGGCCCAAGCAGCTCGATGACGAGGCGAAGATGCCGCGTGAGCACCTCGTCGGCCGCACGATGGTCCTTACGAAGAACGTGGTCCACGATCGCCGTGTGCTGGATGATCAACTGCTCAAGCACCTGCGGTTCGGGCAGGGAGAGCCGACGGACCCGGTCCAGGTGCCCCTTGATCGACTGGACAACCGGCCACACCTTGGTGTGGCCGGCGATTTCCAGCAAGGCGCGATGCAGGTCCTCGTCCGCGACAAAGAACAGCTGTTGGTCCCCAGACGCGACCGCCCGCCGCTGCACATCGAGCAGGTCCCGCAGCCGCGCAGCGTCGACCTCGGTCACCCGGTCCACCACACCGGGCAGCGACGCCCGCTCCAGCGCCTCGCGGATGAACTGCGCCTCCGTCACGTCACGCACACTGATCCGAGCCACGAACGTGCCCACCTGCGGGACAACCTCCACCAAACCCGCGTCACCGAGCCGGATGAGCGCCTCACGCACCGGGGTACGGCTCACCCCGTAGTGGTTCGCCAGCTCGACCTCCGACAGCGCCTGCCCGGGCAGAAGCTCCAGCGACACGATCGCCTCACGAATGAGCTCGTAAACCTGCGACCGAGCGCTCGATCTGACCCCGATCGGGGCCCGCCGCGGAGCCTTGGTGCTGCGCCTGCCCATGGTCACCAGTCCCACTCGTGGTGTCGGGATTCTAGTATACTAGCCGCCACTTCGGGCGGGCAGCATACTACGTCGACGCCACCCAGGGTCAGCGCCTCCAGCTGTACGTCGCTGCGGGAGAGTTTCGTGCAAAGAGGCGAGCTACTCATCGAGGGGGTACCGATCGCCAAACACGCCCACCACACTGCGGGCTCGCGACCTCAGGGGTTCCGCCGACCCCGCGAGACTGATCTCATTCTGAACTACCAGCAGCTCGCGGTTCACGCTTGGCTCTGGGCCGGCAGCGCTCTCGCCGTCTCCTTCAATGCGATGTCGTCCGGGGCTTTAGTCGGCGAGGGCTGGCGAGCGCTCCGAGCCGACGAACGGCGGGGCGCTCGTGTTTCCGCGGGAGCGCCGTGCATGCGAGTCCGGGCGTTGGATAAATCCGATGTGGAAGGCGGGTGTTGACCTGCGAACGACATGCTGGTGGCGGGGTGACGCGATGTGCGGTCATGTCGAGTGGAAGCTCGCCGGCCGAGTGGTGACGGGCATGCCCCGTTTCGGTGGGCGGGCGGATGCGGAGGCCGCGGGAGCTCTCACCACGGCCGAGAATTGGCCGCCTGTTCGCTCGTGCGGTTTGTGCGGCGGGCCGAGCTCACGCCGGTGGCTCGGCGACGAGTGCCAGCTGCCGGATGTTCGCACCGACGCCTGGCGATGGATCGGTTCCGACGGCGCTGAGGTTCTTCCTGCGGTGCTTCCTGTCGATGACCCTGCCGTGCCACCAACGATCAGTGCGCCGACCATGGGCAGGCACTGTGTCATGCGCATCGACACCAAGCCCGAGCAGTTCGCCTGCGACGACGACTCCGAAAGCGAAGCTCGTTACAAACTTGGCGCGAGCAGTCCGGAGCTGGTTCTCCGCCTGCACTCCGGGTACAACTACAGCGGCTCGACCCTGGCGGTCTATGCATCCAAGCCCTGCACCCCCGCCACAGACGATGAGGGTCACCGAATCGGCAATCTCGGTGACTATGGCTGGGACGACCGCGCCTCATCGTTGTCCACCTACAACGAATGCCGTATCAAGATGCATGATCCGCTCAGCTACGGCTCACCGAGCTACGACTGGTTCTACAGGCACAAGGATCTCAGGTACCTCAGTCGCGGCGACTGGGACGAGCGGATGAGTTCTCTACAGCTCACCTGACGGCGCTGTTCGGCAACGACGCCTCACGGTAGTAGACGCCGCTGCTGGTGGTGGTGCGGTTGATGCTTCTAGTGTCCTGCGTCAGGAATTCGTTGAAGATATGAGGCGAGGCGTTCGAGGATCTCGTCGGCGGTCTTGGTCCAGGCGAATGGCCGGGGGTCCTCGTTCCAGGTGTCGATCCAGTCGCGGATCTCCTTCTCCAGGGCTTGGACGGACCTGTGCGCGCCACGACGGAGCTTCTTGTCGGTCAGTAGGCCGAACCAGCGCTCCACCTGGTTGAGCCACGAGGAGTAGGTCGGGGTGAAGTGCAGGTGAAACCGGGGGTGCGCGGCCAGCCACTTGGCGATGACGGGGGCCTTGTGGGTGGAGTAGTTGTCGCAGATCAGGTGCACGTCCAACTCGGCCGGGACTTGCTGGTCGAGCTTGGCGAGGAACTTGCGGAACTCAACTGCCCGGTGGCGGCGGTGGATCGAGCCGATCACCTTGCCGGTGGCCACGTCTAGGGCGGCGAACAGGGTGGTGATGCCGTGGCGGACGTAGTCGTGGGTGCGCCGCTCGGGCATGCCCGGCATCATCGGCAGCACCGGAGCGGAGCGGTCCAGGGCCTGTATCTGCGACTTCTCGTCCACCGCGAGGACCAGCGCGGACTCCGGCGGGTCCAGGTAGAGCCCCACCACGTCGCGGACCTTGTCGATG
>WHSM01000412.1 GCA_009380105.1 Micromonosporaceae bacterium | reverse complement strand
CCGAGAGAGAAGTCCAGGGCGCGGAAGTAGCTCTCCAGTCTCGGCGCGTCCAGCGCCTCCCAACGCGCCGCCGCCTCGGCCACGTCCTGCAACTCCGCGACGCAGAGATCCCGGGACCGCAGGAACGCCTCGTGGACGTCCTTGACCAGGCCCGGCTGAGACTCGGCGTACTCACGGCGCACACCCCACACCGCGAACACCATGGGCAGGCCGGTCCACTCCCGCCAGTCCGTCCCGAGATCGGTGACGTGCAGGCCGCGCTCGGCGGCCTGCGCCCCGGCGCGGAGCGCCACGTCGCCGATCAGCACCGCGGCGTCGGCCTCCAGGAGCATCTCGGTCAGGTCGGGAGGGCAGCTCAGGTACGACGGCCGCACCCCGTGCCGCTCATGCAGCAGCATCTGCGCCAACAGCACCCCGGTGCGGCTGGTCGAGCCCAGCGCCACCCGGCGCCCGTCCAGCTCGCCCGGCGGCACGGTGGAGACCAGGTTCACCGATTGCACCGGGCCGTCACTGCCGACCGCGAGATCCGGCAGCAACAGCAGCTCGTCGGCGTGCCTCAGATACTCCACGAGACTGATCGGCCCGATGTCGAGGTCGCCGCCGATCAGCAGGTCGTTGAGCCGGTCCGGCGACGCCTTCGTCAGATCCACGTCCAGCAGGGCGCCGGAGCGCATCAGGCCCCAGTACAGCGGCAGGCAGTTCAGGAACTGGATGTGCCCCACCCGAGGCCGTCGATCAACAGTCACAGATGTTGACGGTACGCGCTCAGGCGGCGCCCACGCCTCGCGCCCACAGCGGCAGCCGGTCCGGGTCCGCGGTGGCGACCGCGCGCGCGAAGGCCCGGCTGAGATCTTCGTCGTCGGCCGCGGCGGCGACCAGCACCGCGCCGAGCTGGTTGGCGAGCAGCCGCCGCACCTGGTCCCGCGTGAGGTTCCGGCGCTCCAGCCAGTCCAGGGAGATGACCTCCATCATCGCCACCCAGCCACGCAGGCTGGCCCGCACCACGGGCGAGGGGTTGGCGACCCCGAGACTGCTGGTGACCAGGTCGATGATGTGCTGCCGCAGCTCTTCCATGATCAACGCAGGCTCGTCGGCCTCGCCACCGGCGCGCGCGGAGCCGCGCAGGAGCGCGACGAATTCCGCCTTGTTCTCCTCGGCGAAGTCGAGGTAGCCCTGCCCCGCGAGGCGCACCTGCTCGAACGGGTGGGCCGGCGGCGGACGCAGCCGCGACTTCAGGTCGTCGCAGGCGGAGCGCACCGCGGCGATGTAGAGGGCTTCCTTGGTGTGGAAGTAGTGATAGATCAACGCGCGAGACGCCCCGGCGGCCTCCGCGATGTCGTCGATGGACAGTTGGCTCGCGGGCCTGCTGCTGAGCAGCCGCAGCGTCGCCGCCAGGATCTCCCGCCGCCGCTGCCCCACCGACAACCGCCGCCGGCCGGCCGGCTGCCTGCGACCGTCGCCAGCCGCGTCCGGGTCGCCAGGCACGCCCGGGCCGCCAGGCACATCTGGCGGAACGGGGACATCTCCGTCTGAGCGCGGTGTCGCCATCCGGCGAGCTTACGACCCGACCCGCCGGTAGGTAACCGGCTCGCGTCTCCGACCCGCCAGACCGAGATGATCAAGGCGTGGTTGCGCGCTACTCCGGCGTGTCGCGTCAACCAGTCCTTGATCACGGCCGCGCCCTCTCCGGCGAAAACCGGGTGACGGCCGGCGTCCGCGGGGGTACGCTCTTGCGCTCGTGCGTGACGAGCGCACACCCGTCGAAGCCGGGCACAGCCGACACCGCGCGCGGCGCAGGAGCCGCAGCGGAAAGCCGGGCGGCCTAGGGCAGTGGGATCGCCACATCCACAGCCGAGGACCCGATGAACTCGCAGCCCCACCCTGCCGTTGCCGACCCCTCCTCCGACCAGCTCACAGACCCGCTCGCCAACCCCGGCGAAACGCGGCCACGCGAGGCGGGGCCGCCCCAAGCCGATCTCGCCGCCGAGCGGGCGCATCTGTCCGCGTCCCGCGCGGCCCTGGCCAGAATGCGCGACCGCACCACAGCGCTGTTCGCCACCGGTGACAGGGTCGCCGGGGACGCGTACGCCAGCGAGTCCCTTGGCCGCGCCCTCGCCCGCCGGCTCGCCGAACTGGCCGACGACCCCGACACCCCGCTGTTCTTCGGACGCCTCGACCACGCCGAGCCCGCCGGCGCGGCCCAGGCCCCCGGCGACCCCCACGAGCATGTCGGCGCGGCGTACCACATCGGACGCCGCCACGTGGTCGACGACGTTGGCGAGCCGATGGTGCTGGACTGGCGCGCCCCGGTCTCGCAGGCGTTCTACCAGGCCAGCGTGAAACAGCCGATGGGAGTGGCGCGGCGGCGCCGGTTCGGGTACACCGGCGGCGAGCTGACCGGCTTCGAGGACGAGCACCTCGCGGCCGGCGAGGAACTCGGCACGGCCAGCCGCATCCTCACCGAGGAGATCGAACGCCCCCGGGTCGGGCCGATGCGCGACATCGTCGCGACCATCCAGCCCGAGCAGGACGACCTGGTCCGCGCCGCCCTGCAGGACTCGATCTGCGTGCAGGGTGCGCCCGGCACCGGGAAGACGGCCGTCGGGCTGCACCGCGCGGCGTACCTCCTTTACACCTACCGGGAGCGGCTGCGGAAGGCCGGGGTGCTGGTGGTCGGGCCGAGCCGGGCGTTCCTGTCGTACATCTCGAACGTGCTCCCCGCTCTCGGGGAGATCGACATCGACCAGCTCACCGTCGACGAGTTGGTCGGCCACGTCGCGCCGCGCGCCGAGGACACGCCCGAGGGGGCCGCCGTGAAGCACGACCCGAGGATGGCCGATGTGGTGCGGCGAGCCCTGTACGCCCAGCTCCACGACCCGGCCGAGCCGCTGGTCGTGCCAGACGGCTCGTCCCGGTGGCGGGTTCCGGTCGAGCCGCTGCGCCGGATCGTCGCGGAGGTGCGCGGCGCGGTGGTCGGCGACGGATTGCCGTACCAGACCGGACGGGACCGGCTGCGGGCCCGGGTGGTCGCGCTGCTGCAGCGGATGGCCGAGGCGCGCGGCGAGTCGCCCGGCGAGGCGTGGCAGCGACGGATGGCGCGCGCCACGCCGGTGAAGGCGCTGCTCGACCACGTGTGGCCGGCGGTGCGGCCGGCCGGGTTGATCGCGTCGCTGCTGTCCGACGCGACGCTGCTCGCCCGCGCCGCCGACGGCATCCTGAGCCCGGCCGAGCAGAGCGCGATCGCCTGGGCGCGTCCTCGTACCGCCAAGACAGCCCGCTGGACCACGGCGGACGCCGTGCTGATCGACGAAGCGCTCGGCCTGATCGAGCGGCTTCCCAGCTACGGCCACATCGTGGTCGACGAGGCGCAGGACCTGTCCCCGATGCAGTGCCGGGCGATCGCGCGCCGCACCGGCCACGGGTCGCTCACGGTGCTCGGCGACCTGGCGCAGGGCACCGCGCCGTGGGCCGCCCGCCGCTGGCGCGACAGCCTGGAGCACCTCGGCAAGCCCGGCGCCGAGTTGACAGCCCTGACGACCGGCTTCCGGGTGCCGGACGCGGTGGTCGCGCTGGCGAACCGGCTGCTTCCGCATCTGGCCGTGGACGTGCCGGAGGCGGTGTCGTTGCGGCGGGACGGCGCGCTCACGATCCGCTCGGCCGCGCTGCTGCCCGAGGTGGTACGCGAAGCGCTGCGCCACGAAGGCTCGGTCGCCGTGATCGCGGCCGACGCGGCGCTGCCCGGCCTGCGCGCACGACTCGGGGACGCGGACGAGCGGGTGACGCTGCTTCCGGCCTCGCTGGCCAAGGGCCTGGAGTACGACCACGTGATCGTGGTGGAGCCGGCCGAGATCGTCGCCGCCGAGCCACGCGGCCTGCACCGCCTCTACGTGGTGCTGACCCGCGCAGTATCCCGCCTGGACGTCCT
>WHSM01000460.1 GCA_009380105.1 Micromonosporaceae bacterium | reverse complement strand
TCGTCCAGAAACAGCACTCCTCGGTGTGCCAGGGTGACCATTCCGGGCCGCGCCAGCCCCGAGCCGCCTCCGACGAGCGCCGCGACTGTCGCTGTGTGATGTGGCGCCTGGAAGGGCGAACGCCGGATCAGCGAGGCGCCGTCCGGCAACACCCCCGCGACCGAGTGCACCGCGGTGACTTCGAGGGCCTCCTCGTCGTCCAGCGGCGGCAGGATCGACGGCAGCCGCTCGGCGAGCATGGTCTTGCCACCTCCGGGCGGGCCGAAGAAGGCGATGTTGTGCCCGCCTGCCGCGGCGACCTCAAGCGCGCGGCGACCGAGCAGTTGGCCCGCCACGTCGGCCAGGTCCGGCCCCGATTCGGGTGGCTGTTCGCGCGGCGGCGGTGGGTCGGGCAACACCGCCTCGCCCCGTAGGAAGTTCAGCAGTTGCCGCAGCGAATCGACGCCCGCTGCCTCCACGCCGGGGACGAGCTGCGCCTCTCGCACGTTGGCTGCCGGCACGACCACCCGGCGCACGCCGGCACGCCACGCGGCCAGCACTGACGGAAGCACCCCGTTGACAGGTCGCACCGAGCCGTCCAGTCCCAACTCGCCGATGAACGCCACCCGCGCCACCGTCGCGACGGCGATCGCGCCCGCGGCGACGAGCACCGCTGTCGCGACCCCGAGATCAAGTCCGGTGCCGCGCTTCGGCACGAACGCCGGCAGCAGGTTGACGGTGATCCTCCGGCTCGGCCAGGTCTCGCCGCTGTTGAGCACCGCCGCGCGCACCCGGTCCCGCGCCTGGCACACCGCGGTGTCGGGGAGCCCGGACAACACGAATGTCGGGATCCCGGGAGCCAGATCGGCCTCCACCTCCACCAGGTGGCCGTCGAGACCGACCAGACCGACAGACAGCACACGCGCGTACGCCATCAGAACGCTCCTCGCACGTGCTCGATGGCAGCGGCGCCGGACCGGCGCGGGAGCACGCCGATGACGTCGAATCGGACTTCGCGCGCGTGCTCGTGGTTGGCCGCGAGCCACTGCGCCGCCAGCCGCCGCAGCCGCCGCGCCTTGGCCGCCACGACCGCCGCGGCGGGGGTGCCGTACCTGGCGCCACGCCGTGTCTTGACCTCGCAGAAGACCAGGCTGTCCGCCTCCCGCGCCACGATGTCGATCTCGCCGTGCCGGCAGCGCCAGTTCCGATCGAGGATCTGCATCCCCTCGGTCACCAGGTGCCGCGTCGCCACCCGCTCCCCGTACGCCGCCACAGCGTCCTGCGCCCGCCCTGCCATGCCGCACCGTTCCCTTCTCACGTCGCGCCACGAGATTGCCTGGCGAGAAGGGGCACGCGCTTGGCCAGAAGGGCGAACTGTGGACAGCGAGGGTGGGGTGTGGACGAACTCGCGATCATGGGGCCACTGTGCTATCGCCTGATGACCAGGCCGCGTCCACATGGGAGCACCGGCCCTGAGGTCGATCACTCATCGGACTGTGCGCAGGCAAGACAGAGGGGGACGCCGCAGAGCGCCCAATGAATGATCAACTGGCAACCGCGCCAAAACCCGCGAGGCGTTTCTCCGCAGATCCGCAACATGATCTTGAGGACGGCGGTCATCAAGGCCGGCGAGCGGCGCGGCTCTCGTGGGGTTCGCGGGTCGCCGGGGCAGCTTCTCGCGGCTCGCCGGGCGCTGCCGGGTCGTCACGGTGCTCGGTCACCATGCTCACGGCGTACCCAGACAGGAAGGGCGTGACACCCGACGGCGGGCGAGGCGCGAACGGCGCTCAGCTGCCGCCGAATCCGCCGTCGCCCGGCAGGGAGATGTCGGGCTTCTCCAGCTCCTCGATGTTGACGTCCTTGAAGGTGAGCACCCGAACGTTCTTCACAAACCGCGCAGGGCGGTACATGTCCCACACCCACGCGTCGGTCATCTCGACCTCGAAGAACACTTCGCCGTCGGTGTTGCGCACGTGCATGTCGACGGTGTTGGCCAGGTAGAAGCGGCGCTCGGTCTCCACGACGTACGAGTACTGGCGGACGATGTCCCGATACTCCCGATAGAGCTGCAGCTCCATCTCGGTCTCGTACTTCTCAAGATCCTCAGTGCTCATCGCACACCGCCGTCACGGGCCTGCCCTCCATCTCGCCATTGTGGCGCACGGGCTCCTCAGCGTTGCTGTCAGGACCCACCGCCACGCCGGGCGACTCCCGCCCTGTCCGGCCTAGCACAGCGGCCACGTTAGCGTACGAGTAGCGATGCTCCGAGCACGGACCGTGCTCACGCAACGCCTTAGAGTGCTCCGGTGTCACATAGCCCTTGTGCTCGTCGAAGCCGTACTGCGGCCACTGCTCATGCGTCTGACACATGATCCGGTCCCGGGTGACCTTCGCGATCACGCTCGCCGCCGCCACGCACGCCGCCACCCGGTCGCCTTTCCACACCGCCAGTCCGGGGACGCCCAGGCCGTCCACCGGGAAGCCGTCGGTGAGCATGTAGTCGGGGCGCTGGGCCAGCCCCGCGAGCGCCCGGCGCAGCGCCGCGATGTTGCACACGTGCAGGCCGCGCGCGTCCACCTCCCCGGGCGGGAGCACCACCACCACCTGGTCGGACGCGCGGCGCTGGATCTCCTCGTACACCCGCTCGCGGGCCGCCGGCGTGAGCAGCTTGGAGTCCGCCAGGCCGGGCACCTCGCCCCGCCGGCCGTCCGGCAGCACCACGGCCGCGGCCACCAGCGGCCCGGCGCACGCGCCCCGGCCCGCCTCGTCCGCGCCGGCGATCCGGTGGAAGCCGCGTCGGCGCAGGGCGCGCTCCAAGGCGTACAGGCCGCCGTCGCGCCGGACCACGGTGCGGCTCGGCAAGAGCATCACGCTGCCCCTTCCGTGAGCACGCGGCGCAGCAACGCCGGCAGGTCGCGCGGGTGGAACACCTCGTCGCTGCGCTCCAGCTCGTGCGCCGCCCACCACCGGATGGCGTTGACGGTACGACGCTCGACCTCATCCCAGCCGTCAGTGTCGATCTCGAAGCAGGCCGTGCGGAACAGGAAGAACTCCTGATCCTGACGGTACCTGCGCCCGTCGAAGCCGAACTCGGTCACCTCGCGCCACACCGGCTCGCCCAGGGCTTCCTCCGGAATGGACAGACCGGTCTCCTCGCGCAACTCCCGCGCGGCCGCCTGCCGTGCAGTCTCGCCGGGGTCGATTCCGCCTCCGACCGTGAACCAGTACCACGCCTGCGGCCGGGCGGGGTC
>WHSM01000116.1 GCA_009380105.1 Micromonosporaceae bacterium | reverse complement strand
CGGTGACGTAGCCGACGAACCGCTCTTCGCGGTAGCGACGGCAGGCGTGCTCGATGTTCTCGGATTTGCTTGCGTAGTCGACGGCGAGGACCAATTTGCCCGCGTCGCGAAGCTCCCGGGCTCCTTCTAGATTCTCGGCGCACCAGTCCTCGAGGCACGGGATGTCCGAGTCGTCGGCGGTGGACCGGAAGAACAGGTCTTCCATGCCGATCCCGTCGATCGCCTCGGTGTAGCCGCCGTGCTCGGCGAGCTCCGGCGAGTTCTGCGGAAGCACCCAGAATCCGGGCTCGGCGCGCTTGGCGTAACGGCTGATCTCGACGATGAGGTCGACCATCTTGCGACCGAGGCTGTCCCGGGTCTCGCCCGGGACCAGGCTCAGGTCGATCTCCTCGTAGGCCAGCGGCGTGTCGAGGTACACGCCGTCGAATCCGGCTGCCAGCGCCCGGTCGACCCGCGGTTTCACCGCCAGGTCCCACCAGGCCTGCTTCCAATACCGGACGAAGTGCTCCTCGGGCCAGTCGTCCCATTTGTTGAGGACGAGATCGTGACTTTTGACGTCCTCGTACTCGGGACGAAAGTCCTCGATCGAGCCGATTTCAAAGTACGCCAGCACGCGCTTGCCGGAGCGCTGCAGCGCGGCGATCTCGTCGCGCCGGAAATAGTCCGAGCTGCCGTCCCGGGCGAGGTCAATGACCGCGAGTTGGTGCGGGCTCTCCTGGATCCGGTGCAGCCGGCCACCAGGGTAGTCCTGCAGCTGGTACACCCAACTCGTCACGTCCATGCCCTCCACCAGCGTGGCGCCGCTTCCCTCCGCACGCTCGCCAGGCGAACAGCCGGCGACCAGCCCACCAAGACAAAGCACAGTCAATAAATGCGCACCGAACAATAGCGGCGCGCGCTTCTTCGACACAGCAGAAGAATATCGCGGCATCGTCGCGCACCGCCGATTTGTCAGATAACTGTCAAACGATTCTGGCGCGCGGTTTGGGTTGGCACTTCGGGCATGAGAATGATGACCGATTGGCGAATGACTCGCGCCGAATGGGGGTGGCGCACCGACGGCAGGGGCGTCCTTCGCGGCCGTACGCCGCGAGCGACACGTCGAAGTACCCGGACTCGCCGTTGACGTTGACGTACAGCGCGTCGAACGACGTGCCGCCGTCGACGATCGCCGCGGTCAGCACGTCCCGGACGTGGCCCAGCAGCCGGCGCGCCGCGGGACGCGTGAGCCGGTCCGCAGGACGCTCGCCGTGCAGCCCGGCCCGCCACAGCGCCTCGTCGGCGTAGATGTTGCCCACCCCGGAGATCAGCGTCTGGTCCAGCAGCGCCCGCTTGACCCCGGTGCGTTTCCGGCGCAGGGCCGCGACGAACGCCTCGTCGTCGAACGCCGGCTCCAGCGGATCCGGTGCGATGTGCGCGATCTCGGCCGGCAGCGCCGCGCCGCCCGGCGAGATCGACAGCCCCCCGAACATCCGCTGGTCCACGAAGTGCAGCTGCGGCCCGCCGTCGTCGAAGTCGAACCGCACCCTCAGATGCCGGTGCGGCTCGTGCTCCGCGGGGGACACGAGCATCTGGCCCGACATGCCGAGGTGGCCGAGCAGCGCGTCGCCGCCGTCCAACGGCAGCCACAGGAACTTGCCCCGGCGGCGCGCCGCCTCGACGACGCGGCCTTTCAGCGCGGCGGCGAAGTCGTCGGGGCCCGCGACGTGACGGCGCACCGGCCGCGGATGCAGCACCTGGACCGCGGCGATCCGACGCCCCACGACCCACTTGGCCAGCCCGCTGCGGACTGTCTCGACCTCAGGCAACTCCGGCACGCGATGAAGTGTACGGCTTGCTCACCGTGCCGCTGGGGGCGTTCTCCGCGCAAGATCAGATGGTGAATGGCCAGACCGTGATCATGTACGCGCCGTACCAGCCGCCGAGCAGCGTCGCGCCGGCCAGCGCGACGACGGCGGTGCGTGGGCGCGCCCGCCCGACCGCCACGGCGAGTGGCACCAGCCACAGCAGCACCGGGACCAGCATCCTCGGCCGGGAGTGGTAGTAGCCGGACGAGCCGACGGCCATCGCGAACGCGAGCACCCCGGACAGCGACAACGGCAGCCACACCCGCTCCGACAGCGCGACGAGCACGCAGGCCGCCACCACGACGATCACCACCGCGGTGCTCACCTGCACCCAGGCTTCACCGCGGAACGCGTCCCGCAGGAACCCGAGCGTGGTGGCGCCGTAGTCCCAGTGGGTGCCCCAGCCCGCCTCCTGGATCCGGAACCAGGCGTCCAGGTCACCCACCCGCAGAGCGACCCAGAGCAGGTAGAGCGGCGCGCCCGCGAGCGCCGCGGCCGTGCCGACGGCCACCCGCCAGGTCGGGTAGTCGCCGCGGTCCCGCCACATCCAGACGATCGCGGTCGCCAGCAGCGCCAACGCCAGGGCCGCTCCGGTGGGGCGAGTCATCGCCGCGAGGAACCCGGATCCGCCCGCGACCAGCCACGCGTTGCGGTGCACCGCCAGCAGAGTCCCGGCGACGAAGGCGCAGAACAGCGCCTCGGTGTAGCCCATCGACAGCACCACCGACATCGGCTGGGCGCCGAAGAGCACTGCGAGCGCGTACCCCGTCTGCCGCGAGTAGAGCCGCTCACCCAACTGCGCCAACAGCACCGCCGCCGCCGCGCCGGCGATCCACGACACCGTCAAGGCGGCGCCGGCCGTGGAGATCCCCGGCAGCCAGGCGATCACCCGCAACAGCAGCGGGTACGCCGGGAAGAACGCGAGCCCGTTGCCGATCATCTGCCCGTCGGAGCCGTAGCTGTATCCGGTCGGATAACCGTCGTCGGCGACCCTGGTGAACCAACCCGCGTCCCAGGCCAGCAGCCGCTCATCGAGCCGGATGTCGTCGTCGGGGGCCATCAGCGCCACCAGCCCGAGCTGGGTCAGGCGGGTCAGCAGGTACAGCGCGAGGGGAACCGCGACGGCCGTCGCCCACCAACGCCCGGCGCTCGGCTCGGCCTCGGCTGGTGGCTCTGAGTGCTCCCGCTCCGCGCCGGGCCCGTCAACCCTGCGCGGGCTCAACGCTGTCATCAGCGGATCCGGCGGGCTCGTCAACGTGCGCGGGGTCGTCCACGGCCGCCCCGGCGGCGTTCGCGCGCGTGGCCAGTTGCGCGGTCAGCGCCCGCCAGGCGGCCTCGGCGGCGCGCTGCTCCGCCTCTTTCTTGCTGCGGCCGGAGCCGGCGGTGAACTTCTCGCCGTTGACCACGGCCCGCGCCGTGAACGTCTTGGCGTGGTCGGGACCGGCTTCCTCGATCCGGTACTCCGGCACCCCGAGGCCGTGGTTGGCGGTGAACTCCTGCAGGCTGGTCTTCCAGTCCAGGCCCGCGCCGCGGCACGCGGCGTCGGCCATCAGCGGGTCGAACAGCCGGTGGATCACCTGCGCGGCCGTCTCCAGGCCATGCTCAAGGTAGATCGCGCCGAGCACCGCTTCCAGGGTGTCGGCGAGAATGCTCGCCTTGTCGCGCCCGCCGGTGCTCTCCTCGCCCTTGCCGAGCAGCAGGTGCGGGCCCAGCCCGTCGGGGCCGAGGCCGCGCGCCACGTCGGCGAGCGCGCGCATGTTCACCACACTGGCGCGAAGCTTCGCCAACTGGCCTTCGGGCAGGTCCGGGTGGGCGTTGTACAGCGCGCTGGTGACCACCAGGCCCAGCACCGCGTCGCCGAGAAACTCCAGGCGCTCGTTGGTCGGCAGTCCGCCGTTCTCATACGCGTACGAACGGTGAGTGAGCGCGCGCTCCAGCATGGCCGCTGTCAGCTCGACGCCGATCGCATCCTGCAACTGCCCCCGCTGGAATGCGATCGCACTGTGCCCACTCACCGTGTGAAATCTCCTTCGGGCCAGCGCCGCTGGTCGCGGCCCTAGACCTCCACGACCTGGCGGCCGTTGTACGTGCCGCACACACCGCACGCGGCGTGCGGCAGCTTCGGCGACTTGCACTGTGGGCATGGCACGGTTGCCACGGCCTGCGCCTTCCACTGCGCTCGCCGGGACCGAGTGTTGCTGCGCGACATACGGCGCTTGGGAACGGCCACCTCGAGTCACTCCTGATCGTCAGGTCTGGTCATGTCCTTCGCCGCTGCCGGACTTATCCGACAGCAGATTACCCAGCGCGGCCCAGCGCCGGTCGATCTGCTCGTGGCTGTGGTCAGCCGGCAGGTCGTCCCAGTGCGCGCCGCACCCGGGGCACAGCCCCGGGCAGTCCGTGCGGCACAGCGGATGCGTCGGCAGAGCCAACACCGCCGCGTCCCGCAACGCCGGCTCAAGATCCAGGCGATGGTCCTGGAGCCGGCTCACCTCATCCTCGTCGGTGGTGGCCTCCGTGGTGCTGTCGCGGTAGGCGTACAACTCCTGGAGAGGCACCGCCAACGTGTCGCTGATCGGTCGCAGGCAACGCCCGCACTCGCCTTTCAGCGGCAACGTCGCGGTCCCGGAGAGGAGAACCCCCTCCGACACCGCCTCGAGCCGCAGGTCCAGCGAGATCTGGGCGCCGGCCGGCACTCCGATCAACTCCAGACCGAGATCTTCCGGCGCCGGCACGGTCCGATCGATCTCCCGCATCGACCCAGGGCTACGCCCAAGGTCCCGAGTGTCGAAGACCAGCGGCGAGCGCGAATTGAGCTGAGGAGACATCATTTCCGTACGTGGGCATCATCAGACTCGGCCCGGACAGGGCCGCCGTAGCAGGTTACCCGACGTCCGGCGGCCCCGTCGAACCGAGGCCGGTCCCGCCACGTCTCCCCCGGTCGGCCGCCGTTGCCCCGACCGCGGCTCAGAACGGCAGTGGCTTTTTCGGGTCCTCGTTGCTGAACGAGCCGATCTCCCGCAGCGCGTGCATCTTGTCGCGGCCCCGCTCGATGTTGGCCAGCGAACGGTGCAGGAACTGCTCGAAGTTCGCCAGCGTCGTGTCCACGTAGTCGTCGACCTCGTCCCGGAGGCGTTGGGCCTCTTCCCGGGCCTCGTTGACGATCCGGTTGGCCTCGTGCTCGGCCGAGACGGTGATCTCGCTCGCCGAGACCAGGCGGGCGTGCTCCGCCTCGCCCTCCGCGATGATCCGCTCCGCCTCGCGCTGGCCGGCGTCCAGGATCTTGTCCCGCTCGGTCAGCAACGCCTCGGCGCGGCGGACCTCCACCGGCACCTCGCTGCGCAACTGCTCCAGCGTCTGGACCATCTCACGCCGGTCGAACATGCAGTTGCCCCGGGACATCGGCACCTGACGCGCTTCCTCGACGTGCTTGATGATCTCGTCGATGCGATCGAGCAGGTCCACCCTGGTCACTCCCCCTCAGGCCGCCACGGCGCCGAATCCCCGCCGCGAGGGGGCAGCCGCTCGGCCAGCCGGCGACCCACCGTCTTCGGCACGTGGTCAGAGACGTCACCGCCCCATCGGGCGACATCCTTGACCAGACTCGACGAAAGAAAAGAGTAGAGCGGATTGGTGGGCATGAAGAGCGTCTCGATGCCGGCGAGTCCGTAATTCATCTGAGCCATCTGCAACTCGTAGTCGAAGTCGCTGACCGCCCGCAGACCCTTCACCACCACGCCGATCTGGTGCGCTCGACAGTAGTCGACCAGCAGGCCGCGGAACGTGTCTACGCGCACGTTGGGGTACTCGGCGGTCACCTCGCGGAGCATCTCGATGCGCTCGTCCGGGGTGAACAGGCCGGCCTTGGACTGGTTGACCAGCACTGCGACGTACAGCTCGTCGTAGAGCCGGGCCGCTCGGCTGATGATGTCCAGGTGCCCATTCGTCACAGGGTCGAAGGAACCCGGACAGACCGCTCGCTTCACGATCGGCGACCGTACCAAAGTGTGGTCTCGCCGTACCGGCGACTCCTCGATTCTGTGAGGCCCGGCGCCCAGCCGGGTGACGCGCCGCGACTCGACCGCTCCAGCACCACCACCCCATCCTCGACGATCCAGCCCCCGCTGACCAGAGCGGAGAGCACCGCGCTCAGCTCGGAATCGGGCAGCTCGTACGGCGGGTCGGCGAACACCACGTCGTACGGCGACGCGGGAGTCCCCGCGACCGCCCTGGCGACCGGCGCCGTCACCACCTCGGCGGACGCCGCGACGCCCAGCGCGGCCAGGTTCTCCCGCAGCACCCGCGCCGCCTTCGGGAACGACTCCACGAACAACGCGTGCGCGGCGCCGCGCGACAGCGCCTCGATCCCGGCGGCGCCGGATCCGGCGTACAGGTCGGCGAAGCGGGCGCCGTCGAGGTCCACGAGGCCGGAGAGCGTGTTGAACAGCGCCTCCCGGACCCGGTCGGACGTCGGGCGGGTGCAGCGCCCGGGCGGCGCAGCCAGACGCTGCCCGCCGAGGACCCCGCCGATGACCCGGGTCACCCTTTCTCCAGGTACTCGGCGCGCTCGTCGGAGACCAGCGCCGCCACCGCGTCGGCGAGAGCGGGATGCCGCTTCAGCTCCGGGTCCTCGCTCACCACATCGATGGCCTCCACGCGCGCTTCCCGGATCAGCTCGGCGTCGCGCAGCAGCGACAGCAGCCGGACCGTCGAGCGGCGGCCGGACTGGGCCGCGCCCAGCACGTCGCCTTCCCGCCGCTGCACCAGGTCCAGCTCGGCGAGCCGGAAGCCGTCCAGCGTGGACGCCACCGCGGCCAGCCGCTCCCGCGCCGGAGCGCCCTCCTCGGCCTCGGTGACCAGCAGGCACAGACCCGGCGCGCTGCCCCGCCCGACCCGGCCCCGCAGCTGGTGCAGCTGCGAGACGCCGAACCGGTCAGCCTCCATGATCACCATCATGGTGGCGTTCGGGACGTCCACGCCAACCTCGATCACGGTGGTGGCGATCAGCACGTCGAGCCGGCCGTCGGCGAAGGCCCGCATCGCCGCGTCCTTGTCGTCGGCCGGCAGCCGGCCGTGCAGCACGCCGGTGCGCAGCCCTTCCAGCGGGCCGTCGGCCAACATCGGCGCCACGTCGAGCACGGCCAGCGGCGGACGCCGGCCGTCGTCCTCGCGAGGCGGCTCGTCCTCCTCTGACGCGGAGTCGCCGATCCGCGGGCACACCACGTACGCCTGATGCCCGCCGGAGACCTCCTCCCGAAGCCGGCGCCACGCCCGGTCCAGGAAGTGCGGTTTGTCGGCGGCCGGCACCACATGGGTGCTGATCGGCGAGCGCCCCGCCGGCAGCTCGGTGAGCGAGGAGGTCTCCAGGTCGCCGTACACGGTCATCGCGACGGTGCGCGGGATCGGGGTCGCGGTCATCACCAGCGTGTGCGGCCGCCGCTCGCCGCCGGCCTTCGCGCGCAGCGCGTCGCGCTGCTCCACCCCGAACCGGTGCTGCTCGTCAACCACGACCAGGCCCAGGTCGGCGAACTCGACGCCCTCGTACAGCAGCGCGTGGGTGCCGACCACGATGCCGGCCTCGCCGCTCGCGATCCGGGCCAGGGCCTCACGGCGTACCGCCGCGGGTTGGGAGCCGGTGACCAACGCGACGCCGGTGGCGTGCTCCGCGGCGCCGAGCTGGCCGGCCTTCCCCAACGGCCCGAGCAGGTCGGTCAGATTGCGGTAGTGCTGCGTGGCGAGCACCTCCGTGGGCGCCAGCAGCGCCGCCTGCCCGCCGCCGTCGACCACCTGCAGCATCCCCCGGAGCGCGACCACCGTCTTGCCCGAGCCGACCTCTCCCTGCAGGAGGCGGTGCATCGGGTGTGGTCGCTCCAGGTCCGCCGCTATCTGCTCTCCGACCGCTCGCTGTCCTTCAGTCAGCGTGTACGGCAGCAGCGCGTCGAACTCCACTCGCAGCCCGTCGGAGACGGCCGGTCTCGGGACGGCCGGGAACTCCGAGGCGGCCAGCTTGCGCTGCACCAGCGTGACCTGCAACGCGAACGCCTCGTCCCACTTGAGCCGCTTGCGCGCCCTGGCAAGCGCGTCGTGGCTGGCCGGGCGGTGGATGTCGCGCAAGGCGGTTGTCAGGTCGACCAGCCTGGCCCCGGCCGGCAGCCCGTCCAACGGGTCCGGCGGCGCCTCCAGCGTGTCCAGGGCGACCCGCACGCAGCGGGCGATCGTCCAGGTCGGCAGCCCGGCGGCCGCCGGGTACACCGGGATCAGCGCCCCAGCGAACTCCTCGATCTCCTCGGCGGCCTGCTCCGCCGCCTGCTCCGAGTCCAGGCCGGGGTCGGCGAGCAGCCGGTAGTCCGGAGAGTTGAGCTGCCGCTTGCCCCGGAACTCGGTGACCTTCCCCGCGAACAGCCCCCACAGACCCGGCTTGAGGTAGCGCTCCCGCCACTGCTGGTTGAAGAAGGTCAGCGTGAGGGTTGCCCTCCCGTCCCCCACCACCACCTCCAGCAGGTTTCCCCGCCGCTGGCGCATCCGCCGCGAGTTGACCCGCTGCACCTGGGCCATCACGGTCACCTGCTCACCGACCCGCAGGGAGGCGATGTCGCTGTGGTCGCCGCGCTCGGCGTACCGGCGGGGGAAGTGGTAGAGCAGATCGGAGACGGTCGTCAGCTCCAGGCCCTTGGCGAGGGCGTCGGCGGTCTTGGCGCCGAGCACCGACTTCAGCGGGGTGTCCATCCTCGCCACGTCACTCCACCCCGATCAGCAGGGGGTAGTGCGGCTGGCCTCCCTCGTACACCTGCGCCTCGACGAACTGCCAGCGCTCCCGCAGATGCGCCTGGAGGGCTTCGGCGAGCCCGTCCGGGGCGTCGGCCCCCACCACCAGGGTCGCCAACTCGCCGCCGGCGGCGAGCATCCGGTCCAGCAACTGCCGGGCGCAGTCCGTCAGATCGGCGCCGATCAGCGCCACGTCCCCCTCCAGCAGTCCCAGCACGTCGCCCGGCTCGCACTGGCCCGCGATCGTCAACGCCGCCTTGGTCGCCACGGTCAACTCCGCGTGCCGGCACGCGCCCGCGGCCTCCGCCATCGCGATCACGTCGTCCTCGAAGCGCCGCCGCTCGTCCCGCACCGCCAGCGCGGCCACGGCCTGGACCGGCGAGCGGGTGTGCACCACCCGCACCGTGAGCCCTTCGTCTGGCGCCTCTGCCGCCGCCGCGTCCGCCACCGCCCGCACGTTGCTGTCGTTGGGCAGCACCACGACATTCGCGGCCTTGGTACGGCGGACAGCCGCCAGGAGCTCCGAGATGGACGGATTGTGGGTCGGCCCGCCGTCGACCACCGCCGCGCCCTCCTCGCCGAACAACTCGGCCAGGCCGGCGCCGCCGCACACCACCACGAAGCCCCGGCTGTCCGGCTCCGGCGGCGGCGCTTCGCCAACGACGCGCGCGGTCTCCTGGTCGGCGAACCGGCTCACCGAGATCCGGTGCGGCCGGCCGGTGACGATGCCGGCCTCGATCGCGGCGCCGGCGTCGTTGACGTGCACGTGCACGTTGAAGGTCTGCTCGCTCTCGCCCGTTTCCCCGGTGCCCACCACGACCAACGAGTCGCCGAGCCGCTTGAGGGTCGCCTTGAGCTCTTCGACCACCTCGGCCCGGGCGTCGAGCAGATACTGCACCTCGTACTGGTACTCGCTGGAGCCCGCTTCCCGCTCCACGGTCAGCAGCCGCGGATCCCGCGCCATCGCCGCCAACGGCAGGGTGCCGGGGATCGCGGCGCCGCTCGGCGCGCCGACGACCTCCACCAGGGCCCGGAGGAACACCACGAGGCCGTACCCGCCGGCGTCCACCACACCCGCCTGGGCCAGCACCGGCAGCTGCTCCGGGGTGCGGGCGAGCGCCTCCGCCGCGCCGTCGGCGGCCGCTCCGACCACCGTGGGAAGCTCGTCGCTGTCGGCCTCCGCCGCCGCCTTGGCCGCGGCGCGGGCCACCGTCAGCACGGTGCCCTCGACCGGGTTCGCCACCGCGGCGTACCCGGCGTCGGCCGCGTCGGCGAGCGCCCCCGCGAACAGGCGGCCTCGCGCCTCCGGGGCGGCGGCGAGCGCGTCGGCGATGCCGCGCAGCAGTTGCGACAGGATCACCCCGGAGTTGCCCCGGGCGCCGAGCAGCGCGCCCCGCGCCATGCAGCGCAGCACCCGACCCAGCCGGGTGATCTCGCCTTCGATCTCGTCGGTGTCCGGCTCCGCCGCGAGCGCCCGGTTCGCCGCCGTCACCGTCATCACCAGGTTGGTGCCGGTGTCCCCGTCCGGGACCGGGTAGACGTTCATCTCGTCGATCTCGCGCTGGTGCCGGCGCAGCGCGTCCAGACCCGCCTGACACCAGCGGCGCACCACGCTCGCGTCCAGTCGCTCCAGCACGCTTGGAGCCTAGTAGGTCTCGCCGCACACGTCCCTCGGCACGCTGTGACCCCTTGCTTGGCGGGTTTCCCGGACGATCAGGTACTCTGTGCGGGTTGCCTAGGACCAGACCGGCAAGAAGTTCCGGCAAGATCACCCCAGGAGTGTTCCCGTGGCT
The DNA here is from genome assembly GCA_009380105.1 of Micromonosporaceae bacterium. Lineage (GTDB taxonomy): Bacteria > Actinomycetota > Actinomycetes > Mycobacteriales > Micromonosporaceae > WHSM01. Next base: position 849 of record WHSM01000116.1, on the reverse strand, counting down.
AGCGTGTGTGACGTCTGTGGCAAGAAGCCCGGCTTCGGCCACAACGTGTCCCACTCGCACCGGCGCACCAACCGCCGGTGGAACCCGAACATCCAGACGGTCCGGGCCGCGGTGAACGGTGGTCGTCGCCGGATGAAGGTCTGCACCTCCTGCCTCAAAGCCGGCAAGGTAGCCCGCGCCTGACGCGGTTCTGCGTGGCGCGGGGTCAGAGGGTCAGGCCGTAGCAGACGGCTCCGGGCTCGTCTTTGTAGTAGCCGAAGTTCGGGATCTGCTCGTAGTCCTGGGATTCGTACAGACCGATCGCCTCAGGCTGCCGGTTGCCGGTCTCCAGAATCATGCGGCCTTTGCCAGCGTGACGGGCCGTTTCCTCCAGCGCGTTCAGCACGGCCCGCGCCACTCCCCTGCCCCGCGCCTCGGGGGCGGTGTACATCCGTTTGATCTCGGCGTCCTCACCGTGGGCACGCCAACCTCCGCAGCCGACCGCGACGCCGTCCTGCCACGCCATCAGGAAGATCCCTCCGGGCGGCGTGAACTGCGCCGGGTCGATCGGCGTCGCGTCGCCGTCACCCTGATACCGCTCGGACAGATCCGCCAGGGCCGCGGTGATCAGCCGCTGCGCCTCGGGATCGGTGTACGGCACGGACGCGATGATCAAGCCCTGTTCTGTGGTGGTCACGGCCACGACCGTACGCAGCGCTGCCCTCCGACCCAATGGCTCCGCCGGTCAACGTGCGCGAAGCCACACCCGGTGGTCAGCGGAAGTGGGCCCAGCCGCCGGCGCCCTCGTACGGCTTGCCGTCGACCGTGACCCCGGACCCGTCGCGCACCCGCCCGATGACCCGCCATTCG